>JBDNFT010001270.1:0-2465 GCA_041689695.1 Planctomycetaceae bacterium
GGGCCGTCGATGATGGGGATCGTCGTTGTGTTGATCATGAGTGCCGGAACTTTAATGGGCACAAGTTCTACAGTCTTCGCGCTGCTGTATTCTTCAGGGATTGCGATTCTGCTGATTTCGGTGACCAGCTTTACATGGGCCAGAACCTTTGTCACACCGACTGCGGCTGTTTTGATTTTAATTTCAATCCGGGTCTTTTGCCGCAATCTGCGACATCAACTGCATTGCATTCTGACCAGTGATACGACGACTCAGAGAATTCAGGCTGTGTGGCATTTGTTCAGCAGTCAGCATGGCTTCGCGTGGATGCGTCGCGTTCAGGATCGGATCAACCAATTTGCTCCCCGTGAAAAATGGAGTGTCCATCTCACATCCTCGGGCTTTGAACTTACTGACGGCACTATCAGGAGCTCACTCAATGACGATGAAGTAAAGCAGCCGCGGGACGCATTCATCTGGGTTCTCGCACGCTTTGCAGATGAATCATGGCTGCGACAAATACTGCAAAATCCGCAAAAGCCGGAGATTCCGTGTGACCCATCGAAGTCAACCAATTGATTTCTGCGTCATCGAATGCAACCTTTCAGCAATGCTCCGAACACATCAATGCTCCCTGAACGCCGCAAATGTTGCATCTTTGCGACAACGGATAAGTTCCCGGACATGCTGATACTCCGTCAGTAGGTCGTCCCATCCGGTTCAGCGTGGCGTTCGATGAATCTCACAGCACGAAAATTCCAAATGCAACATGGAAACACGGCCGTGCCACACATAGCCGTGGACGACTGCGCTCATGCACTTGCCACGACGTGCGGATGCTGTCTTGCCGAATGTCGTTGTGCCCAGCGAATCTTCCGCAGTCAGGTTCATATCGCGACAGCGATCTGCAGGAGGCGTTCAGCGTGAAGGGATTTATCTTTACATGGCTGTTGACAGCGTTGGGTGTTTCGTCGTCGTTTCTGAATCCCTATAACGGGTTTCTTGTTTACGTCGCATTTGCGATTCTTCGCCCAAATAGCCTCTGGAGCAGCCATATTACCGGCTGGCGGTTTAGCTTCTTCGTCGCGAGCGCGATGTTGTTGAACTGGTTTGTCCGTGCTTGCGGCAACTGGAATCTTGGTCCGTCGCGCCGCATTACGATGTTGTTTGTAGGCTATTGGCTGTGGAGCGTTTTTCTGGCGTTCCGTGCAGACAGCCCGCCTCACGCATGGTACTTCGTCGAACAGCAGGCCAAAATTCTTTTGCCGTTTCTGGTTGGCATTACCACAATCAAAACCTCCGCTGACCTGCGAAAACTTGCCTGGGTTATCGTTGTTTGCCAGGGATATGTCTCGTTCGAATTGAGTACCTACGACTTCAGCGGCTTCAACTATCTGTGGGAGATCGGCTTCGGCAGTCTTGACAATAACTCAATGGCGATCGGACTTGTGACGGCGTTGGGAGTCGCCTTCTTCCTGTTCTTCTACGAAACCAGTTATCTGCGTCGATTGGTCATCACCGGCTGTGCGGCGTTTATCGGCCATGCGATTCTGTTTTCGTTTTCACGCGGAGCTATGTTGGCGACAGTGCTGTTCGCTGTTGTGTCGTTCTTCATCATTCGGAAGACAACTCTGCATTATGCGGTCTTTGGCATCGGCTTGCTGATGGCTGTCGTTCTGGCCGGGCCACAGGTTCGCGAACGTTTCATGGACACATTTGCCAAGAAAGACGGCGTTCGCGAAGCATCTGCCCAAAGTCGACTCGACCTCTGGCGTGACTGTGCAATCCTGCTGGCCCGAGATCCCATCATGGGTTGCGGTCCTGACCACTGGCCACTCCATGCGCACGAATTCGGTTGGCCTGCAGGCAAGGAAGCACACAGCTTGTGGGTTCAGACAGCGGTCGAGCTGGGTATTCCTGGTATCATCATGTACATGGGCTTCTTCCTGACCGCGATCTGGCGTTGCTGGATCCTGTTGCAACGTACCAGGAACGATGAAGACGCATGGTTCGCGGACGCTGCTCGTATGACAATCGCGTCGCTGTGTGCCTATATGGTTGCTGCGCAATTCGTGAGTCTGGAAGCATTGGAAATTCCTTATTATGTGGTGTTGCTGGGAGCTGGTTCGATGACAGTTCACTATCGACTCACGGATGCCGCTGGGCAGACATCAACTGCGACAGTTGGAACTGCGACATTTTTAAACGCGACTACAGTTGCTAACGCGAATTTCGACTACGCAGAACCGCCTTTAATGGAATCAACCAATTCCTTCGCCGCCGATCCATCAGAAGTCATCTACGAATCGTCCGTGTATGAGAAGTCTGCATCGTCGGTGTACGCAGCATCTCAATCGTCTGATTGGCGCGACTCGATCGATCGGCTTCCGCAGCGAGTCGATGGCGCCGAGTGTCCGCTGATTATGAATTAGTGGTCTGTCCTGGTTGAGTTTACTCGTAGCGAAAGTCGTCAAGACTTTCGGATA
>JBDNFT010001271.1:0-5148 GCA_041689695.1 Planctomycetaceae bacterium
CGTTGAACGATTAGATCGCAATTCATCTATCTTGTGCCAACAGGCGGACTGATGTTCGTTGCAAAATCATTTTGCGGAGGCCGAAGTCATGCCTACTCCGTCTACAATCATTTTTGTCTGCTTCCTCACACTCTCTGGTTCAAACACATCCAACCAGTTGGGCTGAAAGATTCGTTGCTTTCCGTATTCTGAAATCAATGTCGCTCCATCACTGAAAGGGAACGGCGCCAGCCCGAAGGCAATTCCCAGCTCAACCTTGATATGCCCGTACATAAAGTCGGCCGCAGCTTCGCGCGGTACGCCGCGACGGACAGCTTCTTCCATAACTTCCCGCAGCGCCTTAATAAGAGCGATACCACATGTTTCGGCCATCGTCGGTTCCAGAATGGCCATCTGTTCCAATGTTATCCGGTGACTGCGTGTGACCGGACCATAGAATTCGCAGGCCAGTGACTCTCCAATCGCAAAGTGTTCATCCGGGCCCTGCATCAGAGAGCACACGATGGCCTGTCGTGCATGAACGCCACCGAAGAAATCATCGCGTTCATCGACGGTTTCAAAAGAGTCGAATACATTCGGGTGGCAGGGATGAGTGACGAAGTAAGAGATGTCTTCGCGTGGAGGCAGTTCGCCAGCGTGAGCCGCTGCCGGGTCCAGCGTAATCACGATTGTCCCGGAATTCAACTTCGGAGCAATCTGGTGCGCGACCTTACCCAGGATATGATCCGGCAGAGCGAGAATCAGGGCTTCAGCCTGAGTCAGGGCTTCGGACTCGTCAGTCGTTGTTAAGCCGCGTTCGTTGATACGCTTCCGACCGACATCGCTGACTTCCACCAGCATCAGTTCATGTTTCCGTTGGCTTTTCAGGAGATTATCCGTCAAGCGGCATCCCATTTTTCCACCAGCGCCGAGTATCGCAATTTTTGTCATGAGCTGTTTTTAAACCAGAAAAGTAGAGTGAAGGACCAATGAGAATACTGTTTAAGTTCCGTGCAACATCGTTGACCAGACGTCGTCTTTGCCGACCTGGCCACCTTTGAAAAAGAATTCGACGCCGTGCAAATCATTGTCCGCGTGCGCACGGCACAGTGGAGAACCAGGAGCCACAGGTGCAATGGCTTCCAAAGCCGTGAGTTGCAGTTCCCGGGCAATGTAACCGGATGTGTCACCGCCCGCGATGCCTACGCGACGCATGGGACACGTCGTCAAAATTCCTCGCAAAATGCGCCCCAGTTTTGGCCCCAATATACGTCCGCTGTGCAGCTTGATTTCGGTGTCGCGTAACTTCAGCGATCGCAACGAATCGCGGGTTTCAGCGATGCGCGGATCGTCGGGACCACGGCTCGAATGCAGAATGATGTTTGCTCCCAGGCGAAGACGTTCCACGGCCATTCGAACTGTTGCGGTGATTTCGTCGTCGCAGGTTTGAGGTGACACAAGTCGTGCTGGATTGAGCGGGATGGTTTCAAAGCCATTTAGTTCGGCCCACGTGATTTGACGATCATTCACAGGCGAACAACTGCCCGTGATGACGACCAATTGGTCCGTCGCCGGGAATCGCGGTCTTCCAGCAGGATGTGTTTGCAACTGTGGCATCTGACCGGATTGCGCCCAGTGAGCCGTTAATGCATATTCCACACCGGACGAGCCGACGGCAAAGATCGGTGAATCATGGTCGATCATATCCTGCATCGCCGCGCCGATGTTTGCCAGATGTTCCGAGTAGAGAACGTCGAAGAGGATCGCTGCACAATCGGACACAGCAAGCGTTGCACGATTGCAGGGGTTCCCCTCCCCAACCTGCAAAATATCATGCAGAGCGACTTTAAGATTTGTTTGCTGAGCCAAATGCAAACGGACATCAGATTCGATCATCGGTGTAATAGGATGATGCCGCATTGTCGGGTGGCGATCGAGCCGATACGGCTCGGTGTCCAGTCCCGAACGGGCAAACAGATGACCGAAGACCTGATAACGTCCAAGACTTGGCGCTCCGATCAGCATTGGAATCAAAGCTTTACCGAACAGCTCGCGACCATGCTCCAGCACGCGGCCAATGCTGCCAATTTCGGGAGACGAATCAAACGTCGAACAGGTCTTGTAGTGGACGATGGCCGCGCCCGAATCCCGGAGCCGCGACAACACGGGCTTAAGTTCTGCGTCCATCTCCGCAGGCGACATGCTGCGACTCCAGCCCGCAACGCCAAAGGCGCGTAGTCCAGGAAAGGCACTCAACTGCTGCGGCGACGGTGGCTGAAGAAATAACACAGTCCGCAGTCCTGCCCACTGCAGGACTTCCATCACGTCCGCCGAACCAGTGAAGTCATCACCGTAATACGCCAGCAGCAACCGGGTCATCGCCGGGCTCCGAACTTGTCGAGCGTCTGCCTCAACTCGGCATGATCCACCGCGTACTGTTCCAGCGGAATTCCCGATGCGGCCGCTTCCCATGCCTGTTGGATGCCGCGCAGTCCCGCCGCCGGTCCGCCGGGATGTGCCATGATCCCGCCACCCGCGACATAGATCAAGTCCTGAGTCTTTGTCAGACGCAACGTGTCGGGTGCCTGCCCGCCCCACTGTCCCGATGAAACAACGGGCATCGCGTGATAGCCGCCCCAAAGAGGCTGCTGCAGGGCCGCGATCGATCGGACGACTGACTCATCCGGTTCCCAGAATTTGTTCTTCAATCCGTTCACATGCAGATGATCCACGCCCACTGCTCGCCACAGTTTTTGATAGACCGCGAACTCGATCCCCAACAGCGGATGCCGCGTGAACATCCCCCAACCGTTGCGATGCCCGTGGATCGGCAACTGGCAATAGGAACGCAGCGCACTGACGCCGGCAAAACCGACGTGATTCAGGCTGACCATGACGCAGGTGCCGCCATGCTTAACAACACAGTCATGATGCCGCTTCATGGCATCGACCTCGTCGGAGATATTGAACGCATACATAATCTTGCGGCCGGTGCGATCGGCCAGCCGATTGATTTCGGCCATGACGCACGCGACGCGTTTGGCCAGCGGCGAATGAGGCGGGTCAGCCATGAGTTCGTCGTCCTTGACGAAGTCGATGCCTGCTTCGCCCAGTTCGCGAACGAGTTCCGCAGTTTGTGCGGGCGACAGTCCGACACTTGGTTTGATGATCGTGCCGATGATGGGCCGTTCACGAACTCCCGTCAGTTGTCTTGTGCCTTCGACACCAAACTGAGGCCCTGGATATCGTTCGGCGAATGCCTGCGGTAACTCCAGATCCAGCAACTTGCAGCCAGAATGCTCCGCAAGTTCGTAGAGATTCCCGCAGACGGTTGCCAGCAACGTCGGCAGATTGCAGCCGATGTTATCCAATGGAAAAGCGATCCGGATCTGTGCGCGTTGCCATTTCGGGCGCTGTGAGTTATCTTTCAGGACGCGAGCTCCAGGCAACGATGGTTTATCAACGACCTCGCGTAAGCTGATATCCAGAACTTTGGCACGCGCACGCGCTTTCAGTTCTTCCGTCTCCCCCGGCACTGGCAGAAACGTGCCCGAGCTTTGCTCGCCCGCGATGATCTCCGCTGTCTGTTCGACCGGCAGTGCTGTCTCGATAAGGTATGTTGCGATGATGGACTTGGTTGACATCAGGTCGTCTTTACACCGATCTCTCGATAGAGGTTGAGTGGACTTGCTGGCAGGCTGCGTTTTTACAATTCGTGACTGCCATCTCCAGGACAGACACGGATTCGGCCGCGATCTCATGTCGTGTTGTCTCATCGAGACAAACAGTCAGCGGTCGGTGGCTCAGGTTGCCAATTAACACGCGGCGCTGACCATGGGCGTCCATCAGCCCGATTGCTGAGACCTTCTGTGGCTTCGAACTGACTGCCGGAAAAACTGTCGCCGATCGGACATATTCCGCGAAGACTTGGGAGATTGGATAGGAATTTCCGGACACGTCCATCACACCGCGAGGTCCCCACGTGTCGTAGAACGTCAAACTCGCGACACGCGGATGCGTTGCAAGCTGCCCCAGCACACCTGTTGTCCAAGCCGCCGCGAAACCGGTCGGTTGTCGCGCGTCTGTCTCGGGGGTGGACTGCGTGCCAGACTTGGAAGTTGCGTTCGGATTGAACCGCGGTCGCAGAGTGATCGGCGAAATAACCACCGGGCACCCGAAAATTGCAAACGCCGAATCAACGGTCTCGCGCTGCGCTTCAAGTGTCTCGCACAGGGAGAGATTATCGAAGGCATGGACCTGTGGATTGATCGAATAGCAGACCCGCATCGAATCATGAACCGTCGGTCGATTGCGATTCAACTCGGCGAAATAGGCGTTCGTGCCTGCCACCACCGGCAAACTGCCAGTCGCGTCGTCCGCAGCATCGACTCCTGCGCGTACCAGCGTTGCGGGCGCAGACTTCTGGCAAGGATCAAAGATCAGCAGTCGCGCGACAATATCGCGTTGGCTGACCAGCAGTTCAAAGCATCGTTGCCAGTCCGCGTCTTTGAGTTTGCTGGTGTGTACTGCGACCTCCAGTTGACAACCGATGTGACTCACCAAGGCAATGGTCGGAATCGTGTTCCAATCCTGATCACGCACCGCTGCAAAAATGCCACGTAGAATTTCGAACTGGTCAAAGCGGACGTAGCGCAGGAAGGCATTCTGGACGTCAAAATCCATCGACAATGGCCCGGCTCGCAACCGAAGCAACTCGCCCATCGAAAATACCCTGAAATGACCCGAAACCGCCTGCCCCGTGAATGAACTGGCTCGTCACGTAACGCAGGCTACATGAGATCTCAGTAAGATTCAATTGGGCCGAGATGGGGAGAACAATTACGTCCTGCTGTGAGAGATACCATTTGCCGAACGGTGCACGGAGATCAAATTCAGTAGCTGATCAAGCCAAACCGGGCACTACGTTTTAACTCTGATGTCTACAGAAGTGTATATTCATCGACTCGGCCATCCTGAACGACCAGAATGTCGCGGCCAAAGGCAATTGAACGATTGAGTCGGTGAAGTGAGGCCGTGACAGGCGAGGCATTCAGAAACAGTTAAGGCTTCCAGCGATACATCAGATTTTTTGAGTAGCCGTCGTCTTCGATGAAGACAACGAACTCGCCCTCGGCCCGACGGAAAACATTGATACTGAGGACCATGTCC
>JBDNFT010001272.1:0-2869 GCA_041689695.1 Planctomycetaceae bacterium
GAAATCCACGACCGCTTGTTGGCAATGAGCGAATCTGAGCGGGATGATCTGCGGCAACGACTTCAGATCGGCATTCAATGGGATACTCAGGTGACTCTCGGTGACTGTCAGCATAACGTCACTCAAGCCTACTGCTCAGCCTTGCCGGTAACGTACTCATCGCAATCTTCAAAACAGTGGGAACCGTTTGCCCGCCTTGTGCTCGAAGCGGCCTACGAGGCCACGTTGCATGTTGCGTCGCTCAACGCTGAACGAACCGGCAACCGCGAAGTGTATCTCACGTTGCTGGGCGGTGGTGCGTTCGGAAATGACAGCGACTGGATCATGGCGGCCATCGAACGGGCGACCCGCCGGCTTGCTTCGGCGGATCTGGACATCTTCATCGTGAGTTACCGGGCATCAAATTCCGATGTGCAAAGCATGATCGATCGCCTCTGATAGTCAATGAAAGGCAACCTTTCGGATTCGGTGCCACAGGATGTTCCTAACCTCCAGGCTCAGTTGCCTTGTTTAGCAGATCCGAACAGCCAGTTCCTGACAAACTGCGACACTTTGATCAATCGGTCGTCCGCGATTCCGTGGCGGTAGTTGTCGGCCACACTGCCGTCGGTGTGGCCAACAGCAGGCTGGTCTCCGCAGGCATCATTGAGTGCGATCGTTGCTGAGCACAAGCCGGACTTGCTGACAGCAAATGTGCCCATTCAAACAGTACAGGACATCATGCGACGATTCCTTCGCGTGCCGACGAATCTGGTCCGCGCCTTCCCCATTCACGAGCACGATCACACAGACCCCGGCGTTCTGGTCGAAAGGATGCTTGACAGCCACGATGTTTCAGGCATCTCGTGGCGACACAAATTTAAGCTGTTTCTCCACTTCCTGTTATCCCGTGGATCGGATCAGGAACGCGAAGACTATCTCGACGCCGTCCACCGGATGCAGACTGGGGCAACCCGTGTTAAGTCTGCAGATGACGGCGTAGACACAGATGACGAAGACAGTGCCGTCCTGACCCTGGCCAACGTTCAAATTGCCACCTTCATGGAATCCTGTCGATCTCCGATGTGATGGGAAGACTCAATGACTTTGCCGAAGCGTTTGTGTTGCTGTTTGAGGTTGAGCATGAAGTCAGGGATTTAATCAGCCTGGTGTACACGTCCCCGGAATTGAATGAAGTTTGTGAGGTGCTCGCCAATTCATCCCAGGCACCACTGGAGGCCGCAGCGGCAGAAATTGCGAGGCTGTCCGACGGTGAGTCACCGATCGTTACCGCGAAGAACCATGTTGCTGCTGTCCAAAAAGCAGCAAAGCTGCTGAGAGAAGCCGGAAAGGCCCGACCACTGACGGCACTTGAGGACTTTACTTTTGCTCAGTACAAAAGCGTGATCTGCTCCGAGTCGAATTGGCCACGATTTCAGCCAATCTTCGACACCATGCATGAACTGGTCGATGCCGATTTCGAGGACGTCAACAAGATTCGCAACGTCGTATTCCATTTCCGCCGTAGTATCACTCCCCGAGACACAGACCGCCTCCGTCGCTTTCCTGACAAACTGCGATACAACCGGGAACTGTATTTATCGCGGCAGACAGTTTCAAAAACGTCGTCAGCATCCGAGTCCGGCACGAGACCGTAATCAACGATTTCAAACGATTACACGATCGCTCTCGAAATACCACGACGTCGATTCTTCAAATCCGATTGACGAATCCTTCACACGGTGGTGCCGTGGCTTTTCAATCGAGGCAACGCTGATTGCGTTCTATCTTGGACAGCTCGGGGAGCTTTACTCACGGCCGACCGTGAAACAGCACTTGGCTGCAATTCGCATGCTCTTTGATTTCTTCGTGACGGGTGGCATTCTTCGCATGAATCCTGCCTTATCAGTTCGAGGGCCTCGGCATGTGGTCGTGAAGGGCAGGACGCCGGTGCTGCAACCAGTCCATGCAAGGCGGCTGCTGGATTCAATCCCCGAGGACAAGATTGGCGGCTTGCGTGATGGAGCTCTGGTGATGCTGATGTTGTACACGTTCGCTCGCATCGGTGATGCCGTGGCGGTGAATGTCGATGATGTCTACATGAACGGCCGCCGATGGTGGGTGCGATTGTCCGAGAAAAACGGGCGGCAACATGAGATGCCTCTGCACCATTCGGCGGAAGAAGCTGTTCTGGCCTACATGGATGCGGCTGACTTGTATGGTGAGAAGAACATGCCGCTGTTTCGAACTCTGGATCGGCATCGGAACCTGACAGAAAATCGCACGTACCGGCAGCATGCGTTCGCCATGATTCGTCGTCGGGCGCGTCAGGCTGGAGTTGGTTCGGCTATCTGCAATCACACCATGCGAGCCACGGGCATCACGGCTTATATGTCGAATGGCGGAACTTTAGAACGAGCCCAATTTATGGCAGCTCACAGCAGCAGTCGTACCACGAGTCTCTACAATCGATCGAACGATTCGGTGACGCTGGATGAGGTGGAACGGATTCTGATTTAGCGTCGCGGGTCACAATCAATGCGGGTCATGCTCTCCGATCATCTGAAAAGGATTTTAAGATGTCAGTTACATGTCGCATTGAACGGGCGCTTTGCCGGAACTCTGAATAACTTTCGGTTTTTTCAGCTTAGGATCGACTTCGGTGACGCTTTCCAGCTTGACCGTGAATTTCCAGTTATCGCCGTAGTCGAAGACGAGCGTCATGGTCGCTCCTTCGGCCAGTGGCAGATCCTGAATTGCCACTTCGTCAGCCCAGGCATCGGCATCATTGACGTGTGGACAGGCAATTCTAACTGTCTGACTGCGTCGATCTCGAAACTCAAAGTGATACACATGATCGTTATCAAAATCAAACGCATCCAGAATGGCA
>JBDNFT010001273.1:0-3374 GCA_041689695.1 Planctomycetaceae bacterium
ATAGCGAGCAACATCCAGCCATTGGCGAGCCTGTTCTTCTCCGAAATGCGGAGACGCAAGATAGCGATCGACCATTTTTTCATAGGCGTCGGATGACGTATCGCTCAGATACTCGTCGACTTCGCCCATCTTCGGCGGCAGCCCAGTGACGGTACATGCAACTCGGCGAATCAAAGTCTCGCGATCCGCCTCCCGCTGTGGCGCTAGATTCTGCTGTTCGAGCTTCGAAAGAATAAATGCGTCAACGGGATTGCGAACCCATGACGCATTGCTCACGCTGGGGACCTCTGCAGACTTCGGCGGTTCAAATGCCCAGTGCTTCTGATACGATGCACCCTGTTCGATCCAACGCCGCAAAATATCCTTCTGCTCTGAGGTCAGTATCTTTTTCGATTCGGGCGGAGGCATCACGACTTCGTGGTCGGTGCTAATGATGCGGCTCCAAAGTTCACTCGCAGTCAGATCACCAGGCTTGACGGCGGTCAAACCATCATGATCGGCGAATGCACCTTCCGCCGTATCCAGTCGCATGTCAGCTTTGCGGGTATTTGCATCAAAGCCATGGCATTCAAAACAGTTCGCGGCAAGAATTGGTCGCACATCGCGATTGAATTCAATCTTGTCCTGTGACTGGCCTTGAGAACAAAGCGGCAGCAGGACACCGCAACAACCGTAGAACAAAAATGTCTTGTGATTCCACATCAGACAGACTCCTAGAATCGATGTTCAGAAACAGTGAGGCATTATACCCAATTCTGCGTTTCGACGCGATGATATCCCATATGCGTCTGGAAATGATGCCTTCAACGGCGATGGTTCGCGCGTCCCTTCTCCCAATTGCTTAAAGGATTTTTAGGCGATCTGCAGGAAAAGAACTGCCGTTTGTCGAGTCTGCGATGCACTCCGCCAATTCCCATCGACAAAGTTGAAAGGATGCAGATCTGAGACAGATTTGCCTACGTAGTCCAACCTGTCCCGGGTCGGATTCCTGCAACGCAGTGATTACGTTTAGTAGGTCTATTTTTATAGCTCGCCTGATCGTGAACGAAAAAACGAAAGTCGTCAGGACAATTCCGAGAGTCGCCGAATGAGTGTTTTTGATCGGCCCGTTTGCTCCTGTTGGAATGAGACTTCCGGCGTTCGTTTGCTATTTCCGGCACGCAATGTGCTTTGACTGATAGCAGTTTTCCCACTATGGGCGCGCGTGTTCGTGTTTGTAACATATTCTTGTGTAATGAGTTATAACGTTTCTGGATACAAAAATACTGCGTTGTCTCGAAATCGCCATTGACGTTTGTGTCAACGCTTCAATTGCAGTAAACTACCGCGTTTTCAAATTCCGACCGTAGCAGGAGAAATCTCTCTTTCTGCGTTTGCGGGCACAACTGCTTTTACAGAATCGACCCGATATTGATTTTGTTGAGGGTGGAGTGCTGTTAGTTGAGTGTTGGGTATCGGTGGCAGTTTGCTCCGATGCGTTTTGTGGGCTTGTCAGGAAACGAACGAAGTGCTTTCAACGACTATGGCCAATGTAAAGGATCTTCTTGAAGCTTCTGGTCCGTTAACGGCGGATCAGTTCAATCAGCTTGAACGTGCTGTCTGCAGTCCACTGCTGACAGAAGTGCGGCAAGCGGTCGGTGACTTGACTCGCCGCTTTGAATCCGGTGAAAAATCCGAAAGCCTGATGGCCCGCGCTGGCGTCGGTGCCTATTTGCTGGCGCGACAGACAACGGCTGACAAGCTGTTGTCAGGAGTGACTAGTGACGGAGTTGCCATGTTTGTGCATGGTCAATGCCTGACGTCGCTGAATCGTGCTGCGGACGCTGCTGATCGCTTTGAACAGGCGGGCAAGGCTGGCTACGATCCGATCGGCTGTGCGTTGCGTCGTGCTGGTGCTGTTCGTGCGTCCGGCAAAATTGATGATGCTGAAAAGCTACTTCGCAGCGTAGCCGCCTCCGCTGCAAGTCGCGCAGAATACTCGTTTCAGATGGGCTGTATCTGGGCTGATCGTGGTGATGCACTGACGGCCGTAGAATACTTCGAACGGGCGGTTGATATGGACCCGCATCATTCACGTGCTTTGTTCTGGCTGGCTGCTGAAAATTCTCTGCGAGGTAACGATGAAGAGGCAATTCGCCTTTATGAGCGATCTTTGTCGCGTCCGCCGTTCTTTGTTGGGGCTCTGTTGAATCTTGGTCTGCTTTACGAAGACCGCGAAAACTACAAGGCTGCGGCATTCTGCTTCCGTCGTGTTCGGGAGTACGATCCGACGAATGAGTTTGCTCAGTTGTACCTCCGAGATATCGACGCCGCTCAGGATCAGATCATCGATGAAGATCAGGTTCGCACTGAAGCTCGCATGAAGCAGCTTCTCGGCCGACCTGTCACAGACTTTGAGCTTTCGGTTCGCAGTCGAAATTGCTTGCAGGCGATGGATATCAATTCGCTGGGCGATCTTACAGAAATCAGTGAGCAGGAATTGCTGGCTGGTAAGAACTTCGGCGAAACGTCATTGATGGAAATTCGCGAACTGTTGTCTGCACATGGATTGCGAATTGGACAACACCTTCACAAAATCCATTCTCGTGAACACATTGTTGATCAGAGCATGACTCCAGAAGAGCAGGCGATGATGAACAGGCTGGTTGGCGATCTGAATTTGTCCGTGCGATCTCGAAAGTGTATGTCCCGCCTGAACATTCAGACAATCGGACAATTGGTCGCCCGCACACCGGATGAACTGCTTTCAAGTCGTAATTTCGGTGTGACATCTCTAAATGAAATTCGGTTGAAGCTTGGTGAAGTCGGAATCCGCCTCCGCAACGACTAGTCGTTTTGCCAGGTGATAATAAACGTAACCCGATGGTGTAATGGTAACACAACAGATTTTGGTTCTGTCGTTCCAGGTTCGAGCCCTGGTCGGGTTAATCTTGTTCCGCTTCAAACGCTGGGAATCAGCGTTTTCCGGGGCTTCTGAAGGGGCATCCGACGTAGAAAGCGACGCATTGCGAGGGCTTGCGGATGCCTGCTGCGTCGGATTTTGCGTCGCTTTTTTGTAGTGGTCTTCAGTGGTCTGAAGATAGTGCTTCTGAGCCACCTTCACACTGTTCCCCATCCATCGGCAGACGACGTGAGACGGGAAGGTTTCTTCCAGTTCCGTTTGCCTGCTGGCTCGCATGTTCTGGAACAACTTCGGCCAGGGCTTCAGGGCTGCACGCTCGATAATCTTCAGGAACGTCGTCCGAAGGTTCTGGGTGTCCGTTCGGTAGCGAGTGATGACGAACGCCGATTTATCGGCCTCAGTCGCCCAAGCTTCGTCAAGAAACGGCTTCAACTCTGGGAACAGGGGCACGATTCGTGTTTCTTTGCCTTCG
>JBDNFT010001274.1:0-4783 GCA_041689695.1 Planctomycetaceae bacterium
AACTCGACTGCCGTTAACCAAAACGCAGACCAGGTTGCTTCACTGAATTCGGCCTTCACGATCGACGTGGCATGTTGAAAGCAGGCCCGACGATATTCAAGTCGAAACAGCGTCAAGGTTTGATCATCAACGGCGGGTTGTTGGGAAAGCATGCGCCCGACGTCGCTGTCACCGCTACCGATTGGGCCACATCGCCGCGTCAGGTGGTTGACCACCAAATTACGAGTGATTTGGTACAACCAACTGCGAAACCTACCAATCGCCGGATCAAACTGGTCGAGCGAGCGTTCGACGACGGACAGCACATCCTGAGTCAAGTCCTCGGCATCGGCGTGCTGCAATCCCCTCGCCTTTGCCACTCGATAAACGAGCGGGCGATAGATCGCGGCAAACTCTCGCCAGCCCTCATCAGATTGAGGGCTGCTGAGTCTCGCCAGCAACGATTCGCGGGTTTCAGGACCGTACATTCACTTCTCCTGCTAACAATACACAGGCAAGGCTGTATTGTTACAAAAGATTAATGGCGTGGTTGAGTTCGCTGCATGGTCCAGAAATCGGCTGGCAGCATCGATCGAAAGCCTTCAGGTTTCAAAGCAAGGATAGAACATTTCAGCTCGGGCAGCAGGCGTTCCACTGTGCTTCCGGGCAACAATCCTGAGACGCCGGTTTTGGATGAAGTGCCAAGGATGACCAGGTCTGCATTTGCCTCTCGAACGGCATTCAAAATGCATTGATCAGCATCGCCGACAGACACATGCACCTTCACGCCGTGCAGGATTGTCCGGTAATCTGTTGCGGCCAGTTGCTCGTGAACTTGCCCTGTCAGCTCCTCAATGTTTGAGCCTTGTTCTGCGGCATGGACAACGTACAGACGAGCGGAATTTGGAGTAGCTACCGAAACGGCAGTTCGAATGACCTCGGCACCGACAGGTCCAAGGTCTGTGGCTGCCAAGACATCTATCGATTCGTTATGTTCCAAAGGTGGCTTAACGATCCAGACTGGTCCCGGTGCGAGTCGCAGCAACTTCAACCCCGTGCTGCCGAAAAGTACTCGTCGCAATGATCCAAGATCTCGAGTTCCGCAGACAATCAGCGTATCTGGACGGTTACCCGCCAGACGAATGAGTTCTTCCCACGCATCGCCAATGCGGACGACGCATTCCGTTTGTTTCGCCGATTTTTCATCCGCTGCGTACGTGGCTTTAAGTTCATTGAGAACAGCTTCAGCAGCGGCGCGATCCTGCGTCATCTGGCGATCTGCGTCTTCGTGGGTCTGAAACCATCCAGCAGAAGGTTCTGGCAGAATCGCCGCAAGCGTGATTGGGGCTCGGCCATTATTCGCGACCTCGAAGGCCTGCTGGATCGCCAGTTGAGTTGGCGGCTTCAGCTTTCCTGAACTCCAAGGGCGTTCGGCAGGCATTTCGACACCAACGACGATTCGCTTCACATAAAACACGGCGGCAACCTTGATATTTGAGTGCGGATAATGGTCAATATGATTCTACAGAAGCCGTTTGAGAATAGCACCCGTATTCAAGTTGACTTGAACACCCTCTTACGTTGCAATCTCGAATCTATGAACAAACCTCTAACGTCTCAAGCGTCATTCGTACTTGGCATCGATGGCGGCGGCACAAAGACTGTTGCATGGCTCGCGGCCAGAGAGAATGGCTTGCCGTCGCGTGCGCCGATCATTGTCGGCAAAGGGTTGGCGGGTCCTTCAAATCAGAGAGCCGTAGGGCCGATTGCGGCAACGCACAATCTGGATTGTGCGATCGATGCGGCATTTGCAGACGCCGGATTACCTCGCGTAACGGTGGCGGCTGCATGTCTTGGACTTGCCGGAGCGGATCGGAATTCAGACCGCAGCGTAATCGAAGAATGGTCGAAGTTGACGAGGCTTGCTGAGCATGTGGAAGTCGTCAACGATGCCGTTCCGCTGCTCTACGCAGATGCAGGAGATGGCTGCGGCGTGGCCATCATTGCGGGCACAGGGTCACTTGCCTGGGGGCGAAACACTCAGGGTAAAATCGCTCGAAGTGGCGGGTGGGGTTATTTATTCAGCGATGAAGGCAGTGCTTTCAGTATCGGCAGAGCTGTACTGCAGGCGGTGGCTTTCGCTGTCGATGGGCGCGGAGACCAGACATGTCTGGTGGCAGACGTGATTGAAAGTCTAAATCTGACTTCGCCTCAGGAGATTATCAACGCCGTCTATTCGCATGACGTGCCCCGTGCGGTTGTAGCAAATATGGCAGGCTTAGGGTTTGCTGCGGCTTACAAAGCTGACAGCGTCGCAAAAGGGATTATTCACCAAGCAGCCACCGAACTTGCTGCGATGGCGGTTGTTACGGCTCGCAGACTGGAATTTTACGAAGGACTGTCACTGTCACTGGCCGGTTCTGTCCTGATTCAGAATCCAGCGTTTCGACTGGCAGTAACTGCGGAAATTGAGACTGCGGGTGTGAAAATAGTGCGAACGATTGTTGTCGAAGATGCGGTGGCCGGGTCTGTGAACATGGCGAATCGACTGGCCGAAACCATGAAGGATTAGCATTTCCAATGCGGTGATCTCTTGAAAATCCCGTGCTTTTTTGCCTCAACATGGTCCAGTAACGAAGAATTTATTGTGAATTTTTGAATGACGTCTTCGTGAGAGACCGGTCTCTGGGTATCATTCGCCCGCTTCTCGGTTGCCGTTTTCCCGGATTCCAGCCGCGTCAATCTTCGACGCGCTCCGTGGTCACAACTGTTGCACGCGATCGAGCTCCCAGGGTGTTTTTCATGTCTAGCGTTGTTTCTCTTCCCGTGGTCGATGATCAGGGTGTTCTTCGTCGAACTGACATTCGCAATATCGCGATCATCGCACACGTTGACCACGGTAAGACATCGCTCGTCGATTGTCTGATCCGTCAAAGCGGCATGTTTCGCGAAAACCAGCAGATGGGCACCTGCATTCTGGATTCAAACGATCTGGAACGCGAACGCGGGATCACAATTCTTGCCAAGAACATCGCCATGATGTGGAACGATGTCCGTATCAACATTATCGATACGCCGGGACACGCAGACTTCGGCGGTGAAGTTGAACGCGTTTTGAAAATGGCTGACGGTGCACTGTTGGTTGTCGATGCTTTCGAAGGGCCTCGACCACAGACACGATTCGTGCTTCAGAAGGCTCTTGACTGCGGGCTATCGCTGATGGTGGTGATCAACAAGATCGACCGCGCCGACTGTCGCCCTGACGAAGTTGTGTCGCAGACCTTTGACCTGCTTGTCGAACTTGGTGCAGACGACAAAACTCTCGATTTTCCATACATCTTTACCAGCGCCCGGGAAGGTTATGCGACCCACGATCCGAATCAAAAAGGCGGCGACGTGCGTCCTTTGCTGGAGCTTGTGATCGAGAAAATTCCGGGCCCGATCGTTCGTCCTGATGAACCATTGCAGTTGCTGGTTACTTCGCTGGAATGGTCACGTTATGTTGGGCGAGTGGCCACAGGACGCATTGCCGCCGGACGAATTCGCACTGGCCAGCAGGTCGCACTGATGCGAGCTGACGGTTCAAAGACGCTGTCCAAAGTGACTCAAATACAGTTATTCGACAACCTCGGAAGATCCGATGCCGAAGAAGCCTGTGCGGGAGACATCGTTGCTGTGATCGGTCTTCCCGATCCTGAAATCGGCGACACAATCGCAGACCCGCTGACGCCGGTTGCTTTGAAACGCATCGCGGTTGATGAGCCGACGTTGTCTATGAAATTCACGATTAACAGTTCGCCGCTCGCAGGGCAACACGGCAAGTACGTGACGAGCCGCAATTTGCGTGACAGGTTGTATCGCGAACTTCAGTCCAACGTAGCTTTGCGAGTCGAAGAAACGGAAGACAAAGAATCGTTTATAGTTTCCGGTCGCGGCGTATTGCATCTTGCAGTCCTGATCGAAACCATGCGTCGGGAAGGATTTGAGCTTTCCGTTGGCAAGCCAGAAGTGATTGTCCGCGAAATCAATGGCAAGAAGTGTGAACCATACGAATTGCTCGAAGTCGATGTGCCAAGTGCAGACATTGGGCCGGTGATGGAATTGGTCGGGGCTCGCCGCGGTCAGGCCAAAACGATGACCACAACTGCTACCGGAATGACCCACTTGGAGTTCAGTATTCCAGCCCGTGGTCTGATTGGCATGCGAACAAAGATGCTCAACGCAACTCGCGGTGAAGCCATCATGCATCATCGATTTGAAGACTATCGTGCGATCGAAGGTGACATTCCTCATCGCCAGAACGGCGTGCTGATTTCACAGGACAGCGGCAAAACTGTGACCTATGCCTTGTGGAAGCTCCAAGAACGAGCAGATCTGTTTTGTCACGGGGGCGAAGACGTCTACGAAGGCATGCTTGTCGGCGAGAATGCTCGCGACAACGACATGGTCGTGAATCCAATT
The DNA here is from genome assembly GCA_041689695.1 of Planctomycetaceae bacterium. Lineage (GTDB taxonomy): Bacteria > Planctomycetota > Planctomycetia > Planctomycetales > Planctomycetaceae > SXXK01. The sequence continues at coordinate 4,441 of JBDNFT010001274.1, forward strand.
CGCGAAAAGAAGCTCACCAACAATCGCTCGACTGGGGCTGAAGAGGCCGTTGTGCTTCGCCCGAAACGCGAACTGACACTTGAGTCGGCTCTGGAATACATCGAGTGGGACGAGTACGTGGAAGTGACTCCGCAGGTGATTCGCCTGCGTAAAGTCTGGCTGAAGGAAAACGAACGCAAACGCCAACATCGTGGCAAGTAAGCCGTTTGCAGCTCGCAGATTGTAGTCCGGCTTGTCCCAAGTCGGGTACCTTTTGACGTGCGTAATGGCGAGCGGCTGAATCAGTTCTGTTTAACGATGTGGCTACGCCGAGGGAATTCGACCTGGGACAGGTCGAACTCCG
>JBDNFT010001275.1:0-3166 GCA_041689695.1 Planctomycetaceae bacterium
ACTCCGTACATCGGCAGGATGACGTGATATCCGTGAATCATGACGTACCTTTCGCTCAGGGTGTAGTTTGCCGCCACGTTTGCCGCTCGTTTGACCCGACTCGGAGAGGAGGTTTTAGGGGGTTGGCCCCTGTAATTTGTGCAGGAGCCTCCTCTACGAGTCGGGTCAAACGAGATTGGTGGTGAACGAACGGAGGGGCATCCATCGTAACCAGTTTATTCATTTTGCATTCGTAAGAGATACTTCGAACTGGATTTGGTCCATGCTTTCGGCATACAGGTTTCCAGAAGCGAGCAGCCTTTGCAGCGTGGTTTCCATTCGGCAGGCGGGGTGATACCGGTACGAACGATTTCGTGGAGGCGTGCGGCAGCAGTGATGGTTTGCTGTCGCAGGTGTTCGTCGAAGATGACTTCTCGACGATGCTGGCTTTTGATGTGGAAGATGGCACCTTTCGGGACGGAGAGATTCAGCATTTCTTCCAGACACATGGCCTGAGCGCAGAGCTGCACTTCGTCATTGTCCCAGCGACGTTTCTTTCCGCGTTTGAAGTCTACCGGATACGGGATATTGAAAGAGGACGAATTTTCCTCGCTGCGAAACTCCACCAGATCCGCTTTTCCGGTGATGCCGAGTCGATAAGAAGCCAGCATCATGCCGGTCACATTTCGCTTGTCGCCGCGTTTGAGGTTGGCGTTCTGATCGACTTTTCGATGAGCGTATTGGCCTTCGGCGGTGTACTGATTGTCCTTCCAGATCTGTTCAATCAAATGCATCGCCACCCGCCGCTCACAAAATAGCAGATCGTTCAGGTATCGCAGCGCGGGCAGGTCGTCTTCAGCGTATTGCGGTGAATCGGACAATCGAAGATCTCCCTTGGGCAGCGTTGTACGCTGGCAGGAGTGAACTGAGGGGTTATCGCTGGCTGTTGTGCTTTCGGACCAAAGGTCCATTCGTTTACATAGCCTGGGGGCGTCGCTCCAGGATACGCGTTCTGCAAAAACAAGGGGGCCAACGGCCCGACAGTTTGAACCCTGTATTGAACCCACAAACAGCTGGCCCTTTGGGCCGCAGGTCCATTTCAGGGGTGTGACCTGGCCCGATGGGCCAGGCTATGTAAACTTCTGGGCCCTTGGCTCGAAAGGAATCATTTCTGGTCGCATGAAAAATGGTAGCTTTTGAAAGACATTTGAGATCAGTTATGGAGCAGCCAACCACTCGCGTTCCTGCTGCAGTTGTGCCTGGAGCAATTCCCAAGTTGGAGCCGAGCGCAGTCCGTGCGGCAAAGCGTCAATAAAGTCAAACGCCGCGATTGAGTGGCATTGACGACAAATTCAAACCAATCGCCATCCGTTCAACTCGGGCGATACAAGCTCCACCCGCTGCCCCGGCAGCACCTGTACAGTCTGTCGAATCACTGACATGTTTGAGTCTCCTGTGTTTGTAAATCTCGCACGTTGAGTGTTCTTTACGCTGAATGTTAGCGCAGTTTTCCTATGTGGGCAGTACAAAAACGGGTACTGATAGAAGCGGTCGTTTTTGCCATTCCTACAACCGCAGGTCGTGCACTTAACGCAGGAAAAAAAGGATCGCAGTATCGAATGTGACGTGGCAAACTGAGCGGATGGCATGTCTTCGGTCGGGGATCGCGGGCGTCTCGCCCGCCATCCCGCGATAAAAGCAGCTCAGCCTACGAACCGGTGCAGCTTGACCGAAGCTGGCATTCCTTCCTCGGTGATTTGGATCCGCGAACGGTAATCATCAAAGCTTCGCGGGGCTGCATCTGCGCCCAGTCGATCGATGCGAATGCGATCGAACAGTTCGTGTGCCTGGGCGTTTCCAAGCATGGAGTCGTGTTCAAACACGTACAGCCCACGAGTACACATGAGACCGCGGCTGGCGGAACGATCAATTTCCCACATCGTGCCTTTCAATGCATCCCACAGCAACTGGAGGTCATCAGAAGTGAAGCCAGTGTCTCGGGCGAGATACGGGTTGACGAAGCCGTGGCAAAGATAGAGCCCGTATGGAATGGTGTTCTTGCGTCCCATTGTCCCGGTGATTGAGCCGTCTTTCTGCGATTGCTTCTTCGCCTCTTCTTCAGTCGTGACAGATTTTCGCGTAATGGAGAATTCCAACGGGACAATCGGATCAATCGATCGCGCAAACGTGATCTGTACCGGTCCACGAACTTGGCCACAATTGACTCCGGTAGTCATCACCGCACCAAATGCGCGAATATCGTAGAAGTTCTGGCACATCCAGGCACGCGCTTTTGCAGTATTTTCTGCTTTCGCTTTTCCTTCCTTCTCATCCTTGGCAGCTGTCGCGTCGTAGGCTCGTTGATGTTGGAGATTCAGAATGCGTTTTTCGTAAGTTGCTTCCTGAGTCTGGAATTACAGTTCGCAGCCTGGACGATCCCCTGCAATGACCGAAATTGCGTTACGAATTTTCCGTTTCAGGCATCCATCTGTGACGAGACCCTGAAGTGATTGAGGATCGATGCGCGGTAAGTTTCCTGCGTCGGGGTCGCCGTTTGGATTGCCATCCTGAACGTCAAACAAAAGCACGAAATCGTAGCGACGGTTGACGACGGGAATAGTGGTTTCAGTTGTCATGAATGTTTTTCCTTTTAATAAGTTTAACCGATGGGAAGTATGTTGGGTGTGATAAATGTTCGCGCAACTTACTGCAGCTCGAACACCTGAAGTGTTAATGAATTATTCGGTAGATTCCGCTGCAGCAGCGAGTGTCGCTTCAGTCTTCTTCGCCTTCCGTTCGGCGATATCCTGGAAGCGTTTTGCTCGCTGATGGTAATACCCCAACGCAAACCGCCCTTGGTCTTTCAAAGCTAATTGTCCGCTAGGCGGTGCTGCGGGAAGAAGAGAAACAATCTCCGAAAGCAGTTTGTCGTTGTTGACATACGCGCCAGGCTTCTCAGACTTCGTTTTGCGAAGGTGATTTTGAGCATTTGCGAACAGGCGACTGAACAGAAGCGCCGGAGCGGCACTGAAAGTTCCGTAGAACTTATCCACGACATTGGCATTCACGTCTCCCATCGCGTCATATTGGATCTGCTCGAACACAGCCAAAAGCCTGCCATAGATGTATGCAGGATGACTGTCATCTGCATTGAGTGTTTCCGTCATTGCGACTCCCTTTCGAACAA
>JBDNFT010001276.1:0-1397 GCA_041689695.1 Planctomycetaceae bacterium
CATTCAGAACTTGTGCGAACTCCGATCGATTCATTTCTGCTGGCAAAACTCGAAAGCAAGGGTTTAAGTTTTGGTCCGGAAGCTGATCGTGAAACTCTGCTGCGACGGATCACCTTTGATTTGACCGGACTGCCGCCGACGATAGAAGCCATCGATAAGTTCGTCGCTGACGAATCACCAGAAGCGTTGGGCAACGTTGTTGATGAGTTGTTGGGTTCAACCGCGTATGGGGAACGGTGGGCTCGACACTGGCTGGATGTTGCGGGCTATGCAGACAGCGATGGCTACACAACAAAAGACATGGAACGCAAGTGGGCGTGGAAGTATCGTGACTACGTCATCCGCTCGCTGAACGCCGATAAGCCATGGAATCAGTTTATCGCCGAACAACTGGCCGGCGACGAACTGCTAACGCCACCGTATCAGGATCTGACATCTGAGCAAGCGGATCAATTGATCGCCACTGGTTTTCTGCGCATGTGTCCTGATGGAACCTTAGACGGCAGCGTCGATCAGAATGTGGCTCGCAACGACGTCATGGCGGAAGCGATCAAAGTGGCCTCGACATCACTGCTGGGACTGACAGTCGGTTGTGCTCAATGTCACGCCCATCGGTACGATCCCATCAGTCATGAAGATTACCATCGGATGCGAGCGATCTTTGAACCAGCGTACGACGTGCAGAAGTGGCGAAATCCAAATGACCGGCTGGTATCGCTATGGTCCGCAGACACGCGAGCGGCCGCTGAGTCTGTTGATGCAGAGCTGGCCGACGTCACGAAGAAGCGGAACGAAGAACTGGACGGCATTGTCAACGACACATTCGAGCGGGAATTGCAAAAGCTGCCTGCCGATCAACAACCACTGGCGCGCGAAGCGAGGACCACCGCCAAAGACAAACGCACTGAAGAACAAATACAGTTGATCAAGACGTATCCGTTTCTGAATGTGGATCGCGGTTCGGTCTATCTGTATTTACCGGATCGACTGAATGGTTTCAACAAGAAGTGGGACACTGCCACAGAAGAAACGAAGAAGAAACGGCCAGCCGACGACCTCGTGATGTGCCTGAATGAAGTTGCCGGGCAAGTGCCAGTGACAAAGCTTTTTTCACGGGGCGACTTTCAACAGCCTCGTCAGGAAATTGCGCCGGGCGAACTGGCTGTCTTGAATTCGAATGGAACGGAGATACCCGCAAACTTCGCGGAGATCCCCACAACCGGGCGTCGGCTGAAGTATGCTCAGCATTTGACAAGCGGCCAGCATCCGTTGGTGGCTCGAGTCCTCGTGAATCGTTTCTGGATGCATCATTTTGGTGCCGGATTGGTTTCCACACCCGGCGACTTTGGCATCAAGGGTGACAGGCCATCGCATCCGGAACTGCTCGACTGGCTGGC
>JBDNFT010001277.1:0-5910 GCA_041689695.1 Planctomycetaceae bacterium
AGGCCTTACGATCAATTCCTGCGCGACCAGATTGCTGGCGATGTGCTGCGACCTGATGATCCGAATGCCATCGCCGCCACTGGATTTCTTGCGGCAGGTCCATGGGATTTCGTCGGTCAGGCAGAAACGCCGAGCCCCGTATTGAAACGATTGGCCCGCGCGGATGATCTGGACGACATGGTGACACAAGTGATGACGGCCTCCTGTGGAATCACGATTAACTGTGCCCGCTGTCACGATCATAAACTCGACCCGATTTCGCAACGCGAATACTACTCGCTATGGTCTGTGTTTGCCGGTGTGAAGCGGGGAGATCGAATCCTGTCGCCGCTTGAACAACAGCAGGTGATTGATCGCAGGCAGCAACTCGAACAGCAACTCAACAAAGCAAAATCGGAACTGGCCCAACTTCAGGGCGATCGCTGGAGTCTGGCAGATGTCGTTGGTGGCGGCGACGGACATGGTACCGGAAAACCTGATTCCGCGATTGACCCGGCGTCCGGAAAGCCCATCGAATCACGTCGCGGATTCCTCGAGGCCGCACCCATCAATCAATTCGAAACGTCTGCGCTGCCATTCATTGATGGTGTTGTCATTCCGGACGGTGGTGACTCGGCAAAAGTGCCCATATCTTCGACGGGTATCTTTGCTGCAGAAATACCGAACACCAGTGGTAAAGCCTGGGATGCCATTCGCAATGGTCCGGTCAACTCGCAATTCTCCACTGAACTTGCAGGCGTCGATTTCGCAAAGGGAGACCACACGCTGTTGTCCCTGCATGCAAATTCAGCCATTACGTTTGATCTGCATGAGATGCGAAAAGCCGGGCTCAGCGAAGTCATCCGATTTACTTCTCAAGCGGGTTACTTCGGCCAAACTCCACGAGCGGGTGCCAGTTTTCACGTTTTTGTCGATGGTGAATTGAAGTCTCAGCGGCTGGCGATTGGACGCGACGACGGACTTGTCGAAGTCGATATCATGATTCCGGCAACTGCCCGGTTTCTAACGCTGATGACTACGGACAACGGCAACGATATCAGTCACGATCAGATTTGCTTCGCTGACGCTGTTCTGCGTCCAGCAGACTTCACGCAATCGACAATCGACGCTGCAAAAATCGTCGCGATCAAACAACACATAGACGAATTGAAGTTGCAGGTTGACGCAGTGCCGACGCCCGCAAAGATCTATGCAGTCAATGCTGAGCCGCCTGCAACCGTACATGTTCTTCTGCGAGGTAGCCCGGAGCAACCAGGCGAAGAAGTCAGTCCGGGAACAATCTCGTGCCTTCCACTACCCGCGTCGTTTGGCACGAATGAAATCACCGATGCTCAGCGCCGAACGGCATTGGCCGATTGGATCACGTCTCCGAAAAATCCGCTCACATCACGCGTCATTGTGAATCGAATCTGGCACCATCATTTTGGTGTCGGACTGGTTGATACACCAAGCGATTTTGGGCTGGGTGGCAGCCTGCCATCACATCGGGATTTTCTGGACTGGCTGGCGAATCAATTGCAGAGAAACAACTGGTCTTTGAAATCAATTCATCGGCTGATTTGCCTCAGTGCGACGTATCAACAGTCATCCAGGTCAGACGCGGTGTCGTTGAACGCTAAGCAGTCGCCACAAAATCTGGATGCTGACAATCGATTATTGTGGCGTCAGAACTCACGCCGACTGGACGCTGAATCGCTCCGTGACGCAGTGCTCGCCGTCAGCGGAAAACTGAACCTGGAAATGTTCGGTCCCGGATATCGCGACTTCGACTACAAAGAAGAATATGCTCCGGTTTACACCTACATCACGGCGGATCAGCCGGAACTCTGGAGACGCAGTATCTATCGCTTTGTGGTTCGCACGACGCCGGATCCATTTCTGACGACGCTGGATTGTCCGAACGCGGCGAACCTGTCGCCAACACGTAATGTGACGACAACGGCTTTGCAGTCGCTGGCACTGTTGAACAACGAATTTATGTTGAAACAGGCGGGATACTTTGCTGCTCGACTTGCGGCACTGCCTGATTCAGCGACAGCATCGCATGTGACGATGGCGTTTCAGTCGGCATTCGGCCGAAAACCATCAATTGAAGAATTGAACGCATCTGTTGCCTTTGTGGATTCGAAAGGCCTGACAGAATTCTGCCGCGTTCTTCTCAACGCAAATGAGTTTGTTTATATTGACTGAGATAAGGGACCGTCACCAATGGCGATTGAGTTCAATTCTGAATGTGCCGCTGCCGCACGAACACTTACAAAAATGTCGCTGCAGGAAGATCTGCGTGATGTTGGCGATCTTACAAGTCTTTCCACAATTCCCGCTGACCTGAAGGCCACGGTCAATATCGTGTCGCGTCAATCAGGCGTCGTCTGTGGACTGACACTGCTGCCCATCGTATTTTCAGAACTCGATGCTTCCGTGGTTGTTAAGTATCACAAGCAGGATGGCGATCCGGTTGCCTGCCAGACACTGATCGCCTCGATCTCAGGCCCCGTGCGAACGTTGCTGACAGGCGAGCGCACGGTACTCAACTTCATGACACTGCTTAGCGGAATTGCTTCTCGCACGGCCGAGTTCGTGGCCGAAACGCAGCATACGAAAGCCGTGATTCTGGATACTCGCAAGACGTTTCCTGGATACAGGCTGTTGCAGAAATACGCCGTGCGTTGCGGAGGTGGAACCAATCATCGCATGGGCTTGTACGATGGCATTTTGATAAAAGACAACCACATCGCTGCCCGTGGTGATTCCACATGCGCCGCCGCTGTGGCCGATGCACGCTGCTATGCGAAAGCACATCACGTCAATCCGAAGATTGAAATCGAAGTCGATTCCCTTGACCAACTGCGCAATGCCCTGCAGGAAACTCCGGAGATTGTGCTTCTGGACAACATGTCGCCACAGACGATGCAGCAGGCGGTCGCAATTCGGGATGCATCCAGCGCGGCGTCAACGCTGCTTGAAGCATCCGGTGGAGTGACGTTACAGACTGTTCGAGCCATCGCGGAAAGCGGCGTCGATCGCATCAGCATCGGCAGCCTGACACATTCATCGCCGGCGCTGGACATCGGTTTCGACTGGCCTTGGCAGCAGTAAATAATGGCCACGAAAAGTAGCGAAACCTGTCAAGAGTTTCGGCCAGCCATTTGCCGAAAGTCTTGACGATTTTCGGCCAGCCAATTGCCGAAAGTCTAGACGATTTTCGGCCAGCCAATTGCCGAAAGTCTAGACGACTTTCGCTACAGATCTCCCGGAAAATTAAGCTGCGTCAAAGCGCTACTCGTCGTTCAACCAATCCATGATGAAGTCATCTTCTGTCGTCGCGCGCCGGACTTGCTTGGATTTTGATGACGCTGCTTGCGATGATTTCGGTTCTTTGGAACTACGGCGTTCGACTTCAAGTCCCGCTTTTTCCATCAAGCTGCGCGAGAATGTATTTTCTTCCTCGGGAGCAGCAGCATCGGCGGCCACGTTATACTCGATCGTAAACGTATGCTTTGCGATTGTGACGGTGTCACCGGGAGTCACGCACATCGAATCGCATCGCTCTCCGTTGACCTTGATACCATTGCTGCTGCCGAGATCTCGAATATGCCAGTAGCCATCCCGCAGTTCGAACTCGCAATGGTGCGATGAGATGTTCTGGAAATCCAGTTTGATGTCGCACGATGAACGTCGACCCACCAACAGTTTTGGGCGATTCATTGGGATTGGATCACCGCCGCCAACAGGAATAAGCTGTCCAAGCATTTTAAATCGATACTCCACTAAGCTTACTATATGGTCCCGGACGTATGATCAGGCGGGACATCGGGACAGGCTAACTACGACAAAAAACAGTTTTGCACAAATCGTTCCGAATCCTCGACTTATTTTTACAGGATTCTTTGACGAATTTGTTCTCCTGGATGCAGGCTACACGACACCCTGGGTTCCGTCAAATCCAATGATTGTGATCGACCTCAGAATTTGCCCCATCAGTACCTGTATCAGGATTGAACAATGTGTATCAATCCGCAACGGTGCGCCGGACTTGACATTAAATGTTTTGCCAGATTTTTGAAACGGACAGTTCCAAATGCCGCGACGTCCCCTCACACATGATTCGTCGATGAAGTCGTGCTGGAATCACAGCAATTTTGCTCATTAGTTTCCCCGAGCAAACCTACGATTTGGCAGAATTTCACTCAGGACGCCACAATTACGGAATTTTTGAGGAATCGAGATCCAGAATATCACGGTTCGTACGGTCGTACGTCACAGATGGTTATTTCCGCTTATCAGGAGCGCCCGCTGAATTCGGAAGGTTTGATGATCGGCGCTCCGATACCTCAATTCGCACGAAGCACTGTGCAGATTTGGATGCCCATTGAAATCTGCAGAGTCGTCCATGGAGATACATCCGCTGACTTCCTTGCAAAGGTCGATTCTGAATGTGTCAACCCGCAGCCGTCTCCCGTCTTCCCGAAAGTCCGGCCGACGTGAGATCACTCGAACAGCTCCGCCTATTTATCCATATTGCCCTCTGCCGAAAAGAAAACCTGCTTGAGCACCATTTTCCAATGACGCAACTGGAACTGCGACAAAACGGAGCCCGCTGTGGCTTTCAGTTTGTCCTGCACGGACCACGCTCCGTTAAGCTTGCTGCCGTTTGGTCGTCAGCTTCTAACGAAGTGTTGCTCTATGACGCGACAGGCCACCGCTTCGGAAGAATTCGGCTACCGAACAAAGTCGCGTAGATTTGAGACACCCACCGGTGATCACAACGTCGGATCGATAATCACCTTCATGGCACCTGGTTCACCGGCATACAGTCGCTTGAACCAGGCTGGACCATCTTCCAGTGATGACTTTGCCGGGATTAACGGATCGACGCGAATTGCACGGCGTTCGAGCAGATCGATGCAGGCTGGATATTCGCCGCGAGAACCACAAGTGCCGTGAATTGTCAGTTCCTTCGTCACGATCACCTGCAGCGGCATTTCAACCTTTGGCGAAAGATTGCCAACAAGCGTGATACTCCCTCCCTTACGAGCACACGCGATTGCCGTGTTCACCGTTGATGCGATACCTACGACTTCCAGGACGACGTCCGCTCCGCGCCCGCCAGTCAGTTTCTTTACTTCAGCAGCGACGTCAACGGCATCGGCTTTAAGGCCGACGTCTGCACCCAGTTCTTTTGCTTTGCTGAGTTTGCTTTCTTCCAGATCGACCGCGATGATCTGACCACAACCAGCAAGGCGAATCGCTTGAATGACGAGCAAGCCAATCATGCCACTGCCAACGACAACCGCAGTGTCACCCAGTGAGACCGGCGTCCGGTTAGCGGCATGCACTGCGATCGAAACAGCTTCGATCATTGCTGCGTGTTCAAACGGCAGACCGGCAGGTATTTCATAGCAGATGTGCTGCGGCACTGCGACATATTCCGCGAACGCACCATGACGGCGGTAGTCACCGCAGGAAACACCCAGCACCATGCGATTGTCGCACAGGTTGATATCACCGCGCCGACAGAAGAAACAGTGTCCGCACCAAACGGTTGAGTCAAACGTGACTCGATCGCCAATCTTAAATGATGTCACAGCGCTGCCGATTTCCGTGATAACTCCGGCCGCTTCATGTCCCATCACAAGAGGCGGAATTCGCCGGCCTGTGCTGCCATCGTAACCATGAATATCACTGCCGCAGATCCCGCAGGCGCGAACTTGTACAAGGACGTCGTTTGGAGATATCTCTGGCTTTGGAAACTCCGTTACCGTCAAATTCTTGTACTCAGTTAACAACATAGCCTTCATTGCGAATAACCTTCAGAGATCTGTAAAAAGTAATGCACTGGACATATGATTCTGGTCGAGCTGAGGATGCTCAGCAAGCGATGCCGCCAATTTCCCCAGTTGCGGTGGG
>JBDNFT010001278.1:0-2519 GCA_041689695.1 Planctomycetaceae bacterium
ATCGGCAAAGCGATGAGGAATGAGCCGTCAATTGACTGGCTGCTAGAGAATCAGGACAAGATCACGCATTGCTTCCACCAGATGGCGTTGGATGGTCACATTTAGGTCTGCACTGTCGGTGATTGTAATCTGATCTGCGACAACGAAAAAAACGGAGTGCGATGATTACCATCGTACTCCATTTCAGTGTTTCAGGTTGGCCTTGTTTCAAGCCAATTAACTGGCATCAGTAGCGGAATACTGCACCAAGGCTGAAGCCCTTGGCAGAGAAGTTCGTGTAGTTGATGTCCTGAGTAATCTCCGGTGTGAAACCAGTGAGACCGGTCGTATCTGGAACAGAGTTATAGTCAATGTTTCCGCTCGGACGGCTTAGACGTGGAATCCACATGAAATCGTATCCGCCGTAGATGGAAAACTTAGTGTTGAAGTGAACTTCCGCCAGCATATTCAACTGCGTGACAGATCCAAAATCCACTTTGCGATGTAGTGACGAAGTGGTTCCCGCTCCCAGTGGGTTCGCTGAAGTGGATGCGGTGTAGTCGTTCAACCCCATCATTACCCGTGGCGTAGCACTCAATGTGAACCAGCGATTGTTGTAGGACGCTCGAACTCCCGCTTCCGGTCCATAGAAGTTGTTGTTGACCGTGGAGCTGATATTTGTCGTATAGTCTGCCACAGTCGTACCACCGTCGCTGACTCCATGGATCGCGTAGATTTCGTTAAGATTGGTATAACGCAAGCCACCCAGCCACTGGAATCCGAGACCTTCGCCTGGGATATAGCGTTCCGTCAGAAACATCATTTCTGAACCCCAGAGCCGTGATCCCATTGTGACCTGCAATGATTTGTCGAAAATCAGTGAGTTCAAGCCAGCGAGATTTGTGACAACTCCATTTGACTTCAGCGGGATCGCATAATTAGGATTTAATGAGGAACCGATTGACGGATCAAGAGTGATTCCAAGGGCCGCCGCCGCTGCCGCATTGACAGACGCATTGGTTACGCGAGCGCCATCGATATTGTTCCACGTTAGATCACCGTTCTTCTGCTGAAAACCAAAGAAACTCAGTTCCAGATCACCGCCGTTCATGGCAACCCCGAGAGTGGCACGTGTTCCCGGTGCGTCTATCAGACTCAATCCATTCGACTGCGGAAACAACGCAAATCCAGCAGTGTTGCCACCGTTGAGGTTATTGTTGATCTGCACCGGCGAACTGATTCCTTCCACACTATTGTTTGGCAGAACATTCAGCAGTCCGGAAACAGGAGCGCCAATTGTTCCGCCACCCGGTTCTCTCATCGACCACTGCATGAACTCAACACGCACCCAACTGCGGCTGGCTACTTCATGCAGGAAGTGCTCGATAGGTCGATTTTCATCCCACAGCGCGGGCGCTGATTCGACGTAGTGATCGGCAGTCGGTGGCTGGTAATGATTCTGCGGCATTTGTATCAACGACGGATGTCGTTGATACGGTTGCTGACAGTATTCTGGAGCACCGCCGTATTGGGGCGGTCCAGACTGCGGCGCATATTGAGCCAGTGCTTCAGAAGAAGCTATGCTGAGAAGCACCGCAGTAGCGGCAAGACTTAGCAGGTTCGGACGGTTCATTCGAGCCGGACCTTATTCAAAGAGTCAGAGCAGCGAAGCACGTTCGTCGAAGAGCCCTCCTGGCAATTCAACGCCGACGCGTCATCAGTTGATGTCGCGCACAGATCGGTTCCATGTCTAAAACACAGTCCGCTGTCGTCGATATCGTCGCGGCTTGACTTTGAACTTTGCTCCAATTGTCCCGTTCGCACAGAATTTGACGGTTGCGACGGTCAATCCACTTTTGCTGGCTGTAACGGATGGGAGTCGGCAGTTTCTGCCGCGATGTGGCCGAGCCTTACGTAGCGAAAGTCGTCAAGACTTTCGGCGCGATATGGCCGAGCCATGTGTAGCGAAAGTCGTCAAGACTTTCGGCGCGGGCGGGTACCGAAACTCTTGACGAGTTTCGCTACGGAACTTTTTGCGCAGCATGTTGCGGCACGATCAAAGCGGTTCGTACGAGGCAGCCAGGCGGTCGCGGGCTTCTTCGGGATTCATATTGAAAAGCGTGCGGCCCGTTGTCGTCCAGCTTTTGTTTTGCCACTGAAACACGGCACAGGCATCTCGCACGTTTGAGACTGCCGCTACGTCTTCCATGTCACCGCCGACAATGGCTTCAAAATGAAGATTCACAGAAACAAGCAGATTTGGCTGTTGTGTGGTGCGATCCAACAGCAGGACATAGCTGGGAATCCAATCGCATTTTTTCCAGGAAAGGCCACGCGGTAAGCCTGTGGAAGATGCACGCTCAAAATACTCCTGTTCCAAAGACTTACGCTGGCGTTCAAACTGCCGAATCAAAGCCTCCGAGCGATTTTGCATTGGCAAAAGGACGCGACTTAGAGTTTGCAGCCATTTCAAAATCACGGAACATTGCTTTCGTTGGAGGTTGACTTCGTTGAAGGTTGCTGGTGACCAGCAGAGTCGC
>JBDNFT010001279.1:0-2794 GCA_041689695.1 Planctomycetaceae bacterium
ACCGAACCATCGCAAAGTGCAAAGTTTGCTCCGCCCGTGTGACTGCTGTGGAATCCACGAGTCTGATGGATTCGATTGTCCGCAGTCCAGTTGATCCCGTGATTCGCAATCCCAAGCACACACATACCTGCAGCTTTGATGCCAGCCGATGTACTTTGCGTATTGACCTCAGAACTGAAGCCCAACGCATTGGCCGCCCCGATGTTCAGGTCGTCGCGCCTGAACGCTCTCTCGCCAACAAGCAGCGTGTTGCTGGTTCCGTCTGTGATGTCCGCCAAACTCACATTGGAATTCTGGTAAGCCACCCCGGTCGCTGGTCCATCAGGCTTGGAATCGATGATGGGCGTCGTGCTGATGCTGCTGCATCCTATCATCGCATAGTTCGATTTCGCAATCGCGATGCGAGCTGATCCGTCGGAAGTGAGGCGGCGGTCGTACCATGATGCTGCAGGATCGGAAGGGTTGTCCGAGAGTGTGGCATTGAAAGCGTTTAACGCCGTTCCGGAATCGTCACTCGGGCAGACGAACACGTCGATGGGCGTGGTCAGGGCTTTCAAGCCGGCTGGAGTCGCAAGTTGTTCGTGCAATTTCGAAGTGCCGGGCTGCAAATTTTGGTAGAGAGATGTCTGTTCCAGCTGAGGCAGAATCATCGCCCCCCAACTCCAGTGAGACCGTTCGGACGCAGTCATGTCCTGCGGCCGACTGGCAATGTATCCGGGTGGCAGCACCTTGTGAATATCATGGTAGTTTTGAATGGCCAGAGAAATTTGTCGCAGTTTGTTTTTACATGCCGTGTTGCGTGCCGCTTCTCTGGACTGTTGTACGGCAGGCAGCAACAGTGCGAGCAACAACCCGATGATTGCAATGGTCACCAGGACTTCGACGATCGTGAAACCTTGAAACTGATATGCCCGAGAACGTGAATTCTGCATCGTAAACCCCTGTCATTATTCTGTCGAAAACTCATGATCATGCAACACCTGTCTGCTGCAGAAATGCCTGATTTATCAGCCATCATTTCCGCGACCGTTTCCACCACCAGAGACCTCCGCCGGCGACGAGAAGTGCATCGGCGACGATGACGCCAATCGTCAGTGGGTCAGTCGGCCCGTTTGCCTCGCTCAATACGTTCCCTTGCCCGAGTTCTCGACGAGCCGACGCCAGTCTCACCTGAAAATTCCCGCGCATAGTGGCGTCGCCTCCTCCGGACCCCAGCATTTCACGCAGCACGAGACCAGCCTGTATCAGATGCGAGCGGGCGATGGATTCACGATACCCAGCTTCCGAAAAATAATGGGAACGCAGTCGAGGACTGCGAGCTGCCTGTTGTTGAAGTTCCTTCAGCAACGGAGTTAAGGTTGTGAGTGCCGTGTCCGAAAATCGTTTTGCATTCTGAGGTGATGCATTCGAACCTTGCTGAAGATCGAGTTCTTCGGCCATCGCAATCATTTGATTCATGGCTGCGGTCGTCGCGTCAGGCCCAAGGAAGTTGACATTCCTGAGTGCGTAGGCAGCTCCACACAGCAATATGCAAACCAGAGTAAACTTGTTGTGTCGCAGCGCCAGAAATCGAGTTCCGGCTTCTCCCAAATTCGAAAGCAGATTTCCACAGATCATTCCCGTCGAATGCAGAGTTGTCGCCATGCTCATCGCTGCCCAGCTACGCGATACCGGTCTTGATTCGGCACGATTTTTCCGCAGAGTCCGCCCACTGGCGATCTCCGAAATCACTTTCCCGGCACTTGCAGCGGCTTCTGGTTCAGCCAAACCATTCGTTCCCAAAAATGTATCAATGATTTGAGTGGCTGGAAGCCATTCGCCGCTCTGACCCAGGCGAACGGTGTCAGTTGGGAAAAGCTCGTGACGCACGACAAGATGTTCCAACTCTTCCGTGCCCAACGGCCCGAATAAGCGATCCTTGCGTCGGTAGTACCACTGTGGCTGCATAGTGTTTCCTAACAAGGGCTGAAAGCCCTTGACCCAAAGGAGCCTCCCGGCTCGTTGACATTAGCCGCTCACGTTGTTCGCTTCCCCAAAGATGCGCGCACCGTGCTCGCATCATTTTGAGTAAGACTCTAACGGACGATTTTACCATTGTCATGATGATCCAATGGTGCGATCTGTAGTTTCTTCGCAGTGCTGACTCGCAGGATTTGCCAGCAAAACGTAGCCGCTGGCAGCACCACCAGTATCCAGGGCCACGTCACGAGCGTCAAAATGGTTTTAATAATCGACGTCACCAATCTGTTTCCTGAGTCGGCATTGACATCAGATTTCGCGTCCAAAAAAACCACTCGGACCGCGTCAATTAACGGCATCCGTCGATGCGAACCGTCGTCAGCGATTCGATATTGCTCACCTGTCGTTCGGTCAAGCACACATGAGCCTGCTGACAGAGTCACCGGAGACATGCCGTCGGCGATATCATTGTCAGCAGAATGCGACTGTCGAACCATCTGCATTGAATCGTAGGGATCGCCAAACCCATTAAATTGCACAACGCCAATCGTTTTCGGCCACCAGCAGCCACTAGCGTCGCAGTCATAGTCAATGTCGTATCGAGCAAGCACGACGCCTGCATCACCTGTGAACGTCGCACCGACAATTGAATTGCCCTGCGACTCATCGAACTGCACCGCGCAGGCAATCCTGCTCGCGATCTGAGGCATGGGAAACTGAATCGACGTGCAGGGCCGACCGCGAATGGTAACCGAGCTTTGCAATGACGCAGACTCGTGCTGTACTTTGGTCATGATCGATTGAGGCATTAAGGAGAGTCGCATCGCCTCAACCA
>JBDNFT010001280.1:0-2112 GCA_041689695.1 Planctomycetaceae bacterium
CTTACAATATGACTCCATAATCCATGAAACGATTCACAACGCTGCTCATCCTCGGATTCACTCTTTCTTCCAACGTCGCCAAAGCGGAGACTCCACTGGATGAATCCGACTCGTGGGCGTTCGCTGCCCCCGCACGATAACTTTACCGACGCCGCGTTGGATCTGCGGTTATTAAATGAACGTTAGTCGGGTGAGCCAAAAATTATTCGTCGATATTGGCGGAAGTCTCGACTTTTCCCGGCCCCTGGTTTGTGAGCTGCAATCCACCAAGAAAACGTGTGGCATTCACAATAGTGCTTTCGGATTTCGGTCCGAGCAGAATGTGATTGCGTTTGAAACCGGTGAGGCCGCAGCCTCTGACGGTCAGTCCGTTACCGTCACACATCAGAACGGGATGGCCAGGGTCGACGAAGTCTTTGGGCACGAATGGTCCTTCGGGTTGATAAAAGTGACAACCGATGAAGGTCGCTCGGCCTTGTCCCCTCAGCATCGCGTGTGAGGCCTTGATATCCCCGTGTTCCCAAAACGGTAGTGGTGCGAAACCGATCCAGCACGGTACAATTATCGCCGATCCCTCGCACGCACCAAGGATACTCGACCGGCGCGGTCGTATCTGCGTCAGGCTTACGGACCTGCCACTGACGCCCGTTCAACGAGCGACGTTTCTGCAACAGTGGTCCGTCAACTCGACTACCGCTTATGAAACGCTTGTCGAGGAAATCTGACAGCATATGCTTTTGTAGAACAGGTGCGAATGTTCCAAGCGCTGGAATCACTCAAGCAAAGCGCTTCAAGCATGACGCAAGTTGCACTCGATTGTGGCTTCTACGACCACAGCGCATTTATGAAGCGTTTCAAAAAGTTTGCTGGTACAACGCCTCTACGATTTCGACAACACTACCAGTCGCAACACACTTCAAATCAAACCTTGATTTTGCCCAAAATAAACAAGATGGACACGAGTCGGTCTTGAGCCCGACGTGCCTATTCGACAGCCTGCAACCTGTAGTGCCGCCGAACTCATCGCTCACACTCCAACACGTGAGGTCGCTTACGCTGTCATCGAACGGACCGTCGCCAACGCCCATCTGCATTTGCGCGGCGATCGATTCGAATGCTTCCGGTTTAGAAAAATATTACGCGGCGGTTGATTTGGGTCAAAAACTGATTCGCCATCGTTGAGTCGCGGCCAAAAATAAATTACTATCCGAATTAGCCGGGAAGAATGAATCGTGAGGCGGCGGAAGCGGTTCGTACCTTTTCAAAGTAAGACATCATGCAATACTTCCGTACGGTCGCCCTTTTTTTGGGGTTCTTCGCAGCATCTGCGTTCTTGTTGGCAGGACAACCCGTGACGACGGCAGATGCCTTAGTCGTTGCGGTTCGCGACGGAGCCGAGGGGGAGATGATCGAGATAGCCATCGGCACCTTC
This sequence comes from Planctomycetaceae bacterium, assembly GCA_041689695.1. Classification (GTDB taxonomy): domain Bacteria; phylum Planctomycetota; class Planctomycetia; order Planctomycetales; family Planctomycetaceae; genus SXXK01. The sequence goes on from JBDNFT010001280.1 coordinate 1,433, forward strand.
GAGCTCGACGCTCCGCTGGAATTGAAAGCGAAGATGACGCTCAAGGGGGCTGGGATGGACAAGACTATCCTCACCCACACTAAGAGCCGCAAGCCGTCCACGAAGTCACTCCCGGACCCGGAGATGACATTGGACGGGCTCGATACTGACGCCTACCTGATCCGCATCAAGCGCGATACTGCTGGGGTGACTATCTCCGACATGACTCTGCACGGCCCGCAGCTTCACGGGGCCATTTTCAGCTGGTTCCACACCGGCTTGCATCTGCACCACCTCCGGATCAAGGAAACGCTCTGGAGCGGCCTGCGCTCTTTCGGCATGCAGAAGGCGAAGATTCATGACTGCGAGTTTCTCGACGCGGGAGGGCGATGGGACGCGGGGCAGCCGGGAGTCAAGGGTGGCAACACCGGCGGCGGCATCTTCGCTTGCTGGATGAGTGACTGCGAGATTTTTAACAACAGGTTCGTTCGGATCCACGAGGCTCCTGAGCGGGAGTTTTACGGCATCAAGGTGCGACAGGGTATCCGTTGCCATGTTCACCACAACACGATCGAAACTAATTTCTCGATGGAGTTCCCGTTTGAGAACGACGAGGACAACGAGATCGACCACAACGTCTGTTTCGGCACGGTGTCGATCCCGAAGTATGCTGGCGGGGTTGTGCCGAAGAGCGGGCGGAC
>JBDNFT010001281.1:0-4377 GCA_041689695.1 Planctomycetaceae bacterium
ACTGCCTAAGTTCGAGCTACGACGTTGTGTTGCAGTTCGAGGGGACGGGCATCCGTTCGGGGGAGAGAATTTATTGCCCGTCGAACTCCTGTGGGCAATAACAACGACTCACTGATTCCAGTGGGGTACGTACGATCCTAGCGGGCTTCAGAGCTGCGTCTAGCTGAACAGCGTAAGTGGCTGTCTAGTAATGGTTTACGGTGTTTTGTTCGTCGCCGTTTTTTCCTGAGCCGCGCGTGCCACGGCTGTAACTCGTTACTGTGAAGAGGCTTGAGTCCGGTGGCGAATGCGTGTCCGGATATGAGGGGATGTACAGTAGTTGGGCGGAAAGCTACGAAATAGATGGTGCTATGCCTGAAATCGCTGAAGATGGATGTGTTTTCGAGTGACAGGTTCATTTGTTCACTTTGCGGCGAATGTTGGTTGTCCCGAATTTCGGGATTCTGCACCTGACAGTTTTATCCGCAGAATCTGCCGAAATCGGCCCGACGGTAACTCGCCAGTTACGAGTCTCTGTTCGTTTTTCGTGAAGTGGCGTCAAGCGGGGCCGTGTGAAGGAATAGACTCCGTACGGTGCGGGGATATTCCGCAAGCGGAGCGACGTTCATCCGGAACGATCGTAAAACTGTCGATGGGAAACAGAATTCGTGTTCGCATTGAGTCTTCCACAACGTCTACTTGTACTTTGCTGTCTGCTGCTGGTCAGTGGTTGCGGAGCTGCGATACAACGTAGTGGAACGGAGCAATTGCTGCTGTCAGATTCGATTGATCGGGCGATCGATCAGTTGGATCTGTCTCCACTTGCCGGTCGCAAGGTTTACCTTGATACCGAGTATATGAAGACGTACAAGGGCCCGAATGTTTTCATCACGTCCGACTACATCATTAGTGCCTTGCGTCAGAAGCTAACGACGACTGGTTGCTTCATACAGGCAACACGTCTTGAAGCCGACTACATTCTTGAAGCTCGTGTTGGCGCATTGGGAACAGATTCGATGGAAGTCACGTATGGGATTCCATCCAGCAACGGGCTCGGTACTGCAGCCAGCGCGTTGGCTGGTGCTCCCTTAGTCCCGGCCATCCCCGAAATTTCTGTGGGCAAACGTAATGGCGTGAAAGGCATCTCAAAGGTAGTGGTCTTTGCCTATCACCGTGAGACCAGCGTTCCTGTGTGGCAATCCGGTGCCGCAGTGGCCAGAAGCGATGCACGCGATTCCTGGTTCCTCGGCATGGGCCCGCTCACGCGGGGCAGTGTTTACAATGGCACATTACTGGCAGGCAACCGGATTCATTCACCGTTTGAAAAGAAAAACAAGCCGCAGGAAGTCCAGCCGCTGACGATGGCCGACAGTCATAGTTACGTGCATCCAGCGGTTCTTGAGCAACAACTCGCCGATGCGAAGGCGACGGCAACTCTTAATGTGCAGTCAGTCTCGCACGAAAAGGCAGGCGTGCCAGCCGAGCCGCCGAAGCCGTAGCGATTTGTTGGACGAGAAATGATCGCGCCAAAGATCATGTAGAAACAACGTTTCCATTGATGTGAAAATTGAAGGTTCCAAAACGCTTCACGTCGTTACCGGCTTCTTCCCAGCCGAAGGTATAGTTTCCAAAGTGCCAAAGTCTGATGGAGGTATCGGACTCCGCAATTGTTCGATGCTGTCTGGGTTGAATCCAATGTCGGAATCAATCCACAGGGTCTCAGCAAAGCCATCGCGAATGGCGCCACTGGCGACGACGTTTCGAGCCATATCATAAACCGTCGACAGACGGCGAGCCGTGCCGACGGCACTCGTGCCCAGCGACGGGACCCGATCATGAATCTGTCGTCCGGGTCCGTCATAATCATACGCATGCTGACAGCCGCGTTGATCGGTGATGAGCGTTTGTTGACCCTGACGGTTGTAGGCGTACGTGACGACATCACCGTTCGTGCCGTCTGAATCCGGATAGCGCACGAATCGCAACAACTGGCTGGAGGCGATTCCGGAATCCGCCAGCGTGGTGCCATAGATATAAATCGTCTGCTGATTGCCGGTGTCGCTGTTGGACGCAGTGAGCGTGAAGACCTGGCCGTCAGCCGTGTAGGTTGTCCATGTGGTGCGATTCTGATCGGCGTTTGTTCCGCTGGAAACATAGTTTTCAATCTGGATCACCTGACGTCCGGCATCGTCATATTCAAATCGCGTTTCAGTGTTCTTTGGATCGAGCGTCGAAAACACTTCACCATCGTCGTTGTAGCTGGTAGTGCTGACCAGAATTGTGTCCGAACGTGTCGGAACAGCCGCCGGACGTGTGAAGGCGGAACCACCGTTCGTGCCGTAGTCGGCTGAAGCAAACTGCCGTCCCACGCCGTCGATCCATGTGGCCAAGCGTTTCATCGTTGGATGGCCGCATGAATTCGCCATGAAGTTTTCATCGCGGTCTTGGCCGTATTGTAAAATCAAGCTGGGTGGCACGTTTTTGCTACTTCTTCCTCATCATCAAAGAGGCATGACCCATTTAATGCTCCTCATGCTGACAGCCGCGTTGATCGATGACAAGCGTTTGTTGTCCCTGACGGTTGTAGCTGTAGGTAACAACATCACCGTTCGTGCCGTCCGAATCCGGATAACGTACGATTCGCAATAACTGGCTGGAAGCGATTCCGGAATCCGTCAGCGTGGTGCCATAGGTGTAGATTGTCTGCTGATTCCCGGTATCGCTGTTCGAGGCTGTCAGAGTGGCGCCCTGACCGTCCGCTGAGTACGTGGTCCATGTCTTGCGATTCTGATCGAAGTTCGTTCCGCCGGAAACGTAAGTTTCGGTCTGCAAACTTTGTCGCCCGGCGTCATCATATTCAAATCGTGTTTCGGTGTTCTGTGGATCGAGCGCCGAAAACACTTCACCATCGTCGTTGTAAGTTGTGGTGCTGACCAGAATTGTGTCCGATCGTGTCGGGACAGTCGACGGACGTGTGAAGGCCGAACCACCGTTGGTGCCGTAATCTGCCAAGGCAAACTGCCGTCCGACACCGTCGATCCACGAGGCGGAGCGTTCATTAAAAGGATGGCACCATGAATTTGATGAATTTGCCATGAATTTTGCCTTGTCGTTTTGGCCGTACTGTAATATTAAGTTGGGTGGCACGTTTGTGCTGCTACTTTTTATCATCAAAGAGACATTTTGATGCTTTTATCACTCCTGAAGCAGCACCCCGGCAAAGAAAGCCTTGCCATGAAACGCCAACTCTGTGGCTGGAATGATGACTTCCTGATGCAAGCCCTTGGTATCAAAGCTATTTAGTGTGCGCTGGCCTTGGTAGTTTATTGTACGCCTTACTCGCCTCAACTTCCCCTGACAACACGATAACAAGCACTCCGCAGTACCTTCCCGGCGCCTCTAACGGTAGTCGTACAACGACTGAGTCAGTGCTGTCCCGAATTTCCAGATCCGCATTCAGATATGGCAAATCCCACGGCACTACACAAACACCTCCGACTGTTAATGGTCTGCCGTACTCGAATTTCCTTGTCCAAACGGACTTTTTCGTGGTCATAGTGACCTGAAGAGGAAGCTCGATTCTTCTGGAAAGAGATTCATTAATCAACACAATCTTGTTCAGGTCGGGAGGATTAAATACGCGATGAATGCCGCGAAATCCAGCCATGAAAAGGAGAGCGAAGATCAAAATCCAAGGAGATTTGAATCTCTCTAGAAATCGGGGTATGGCATATTTATTTCTTTTGTCCATGCCTTCAATCCTCCATCCATTTCTTCAGGACAAGGTTTACAGTCTCCAAAATTTGCACCCTGTTTATTGTTTGCAAGAATGAAATATGAATATGCGTTACCCTTATCACCGAGCAAGACGCTGCATATGTTTTGTTTACTAAAGTTCTTGCCAGATTCAGCAAGTAGTCGGCCCAACTCGTACCCTGCTTTGTCCCAAGGCTTATCGAATCCTCGTTCATCAGTCGGTAAAACGAGTTGCGCAATATGCCCAGCAGTGTTTGCCGTAAAATCGAGAAATCCGTGAAGGCGAAGCCAATATCCAAACATGATATTTCCGATGAAATGATCATGAACACAGACGCCACATAGCATGTACGTGTTCTTGCATTTTCCGGTCGGACAAATTATCCATCTTCCGTTTTCAATGAATTCTTTGCTAGTAACCGTTGTCCAATCAAGTTGCAGGCCAATCTGAGCCATATGTCTCCACCGAACCACGGACCGATACCATGCAAATCGAGCCAAGTTTTCAGACCAATACGCGATGTGCTTGCTCCAAAAACGGAGAGCATAGTTCAGTTCAGCGGCAAGGAGACTATCAACATTTGGGCCGCAATAATCTCCACCCGGATTGCAGCACAATCCAAATGTGTCGTAGTTCTGGGC
>JBDNFT010001282.1:0-3908 GCA_041689695.1 Planctomycetaceae bacterium
CAACAGCGCGGAGATTCTTGATACGGTGGATGTGAAATAGAAAACGCAGGTTTTCAGTGTTCAGTTTTCGGTGTTCAGAAAACACAGAAAACTGCGATTCACTGCACACTTCAAACTGAAAACTGAACACTTTTTTGCAAAGCAAAAACCATGGCTAACAAATGGAACAGCGGCATTAACGACCGAGGACTCAAAGAAGAGATCTGCGAGATTGGTCGTCGCGTGTACAACAAGGGCTTTGCCGCCGCCAACGATGGTAACATCAGCATTCGAGTGGGAGAGAACGAAGTTCTCTGCACACCAACAATGATCTGCAAGGGCTTCATGAAGCCGGAAGACATCTGTGCAGTCGATATGCAGGGTGTTCAGATCGCCGGCATTCGTAAGCGGACCAGCGAAGTTCTGCTGCATCTGGAGATCATGAAACACCGTCCCGACGTTAAGGCCGTCGTTCACTGCCATCCACCTCATGCGACGGCGTTTGCTATTGCTGGCGAACCGATTCCGCAGTGCATTCTTCCGGAAGTCGAAGTTTTCATGGGCGAAGTTCCAATCGCACCTTATGAGACTCCTGGCGACCAGAGATTCGCTCAGACTGTGGTTCCGTTCCTGAAAGCGACGAACACAATCATCCTAAAGAATCACGGAACAGTGTCGTTCGGAAAAGATCTGGTGGATGCCTACTGGAAGACCGAAATCCTAGACGCTTACTGCCGCATCCTGCTGCTCGCACGACCGATGGGACAGCCACAGTATCTGAGCGAACAGAAAAGCCGCGAGCTGCTCGACCTGAAGAAGAAATGGGGCTTCGACGATCCTCGTTTCCATAACGAAGATTGCGACCTCTGCGGCAACAGCGCATTCCGAGAAGGCTACAAGGAAAACATCCCGGTTCAGCGAGCCTTCGAGGCTGCTCCTTCGTATCCAGGCATCCTGCAAAAGCCCTGTGGCACGGCCTGTGAAACGCCCGCCGCTGGGGTTAACGAAGATCTGGTGAAGATGATTACGAGTCAGGTGCTTGCGGCATTGGGGAAGGGGTCGTAGCTCAACGGAGAGATGCAGCTAAGCCAACCGCAAAGATCGACATGGTGAATCGTCGTTCCGCTACAGTCTGGCACCGGATGGATATCACAAGGACGATATTTCAGGTGGCTCACCATACTCAGTTGGAAGAAACTCCGAATGGCTGCCGACATGGGAGAACTTCGCGTGGTCAGGATACCATCCTCCCAAAACATGCGATTCGAATAAACCTGACTTCATGAGTTATCTGCGAACATCGATTCTGGAATGTGGAGGGTTCCCAGGATTACTCGGACATTCTGAGTATGAACCAATTCGGATTAAGCTGACTCGCGGACTTCGTCCATTCTGAGTGGTGGGATAAAACGTGAGATCAACCGGACATCAATGGCATTCGGTGTTTCCCGGAGTCTTCCACGACTTCCGGTTCGGCTGGATTGTTCAAATCGCAAACGAATGGAATTCAATCCTGTCCAACGAATATTTTGCACACATCGAAGCCGCTGAAACCTACACTGAGGCAAAGCAATCACCAGAACGATTTCCGGATACTGTTGTGTACTCAATGCTCGGCGACCACGTCTCAATTCGCCGGACGGCGGACAACGCATTGGTTACAGTCTTTGAGGTCACTTCATCCGGGCAGCGTGACTTTGAAGAACAGAGAGCGATTTTGATTCAAAGGTTGAATATATGGACCGCACAGCGAGCTGTCATATTCGTCGTTGATTTTTTCGATGTGCTGAAATGCGAACGAGTTCCGAAGTCCACGTCGCATTCCATTCAAATCATCAACGGAAATGCGATGGTGCAAGAGCTACCAGTGGTTTTAGATTCAACGCAATCATTTATATTTCCGCTCGAAGCAAGCTACTGGCGAGCTTGGCAGCATGTGGCAGATCCCATGAAAAAACTGGTTGAATCTAAATCAGAATAGTTTGAGCTGGAATCAGCTCTGCTTCTCTAACTGAAAACTGAAAACTAAGGCGAAGTCATATGAAAGTCAGCATTATCGGTGGTGGTGGATTGGTCGGTTCCTGTGCAGGTTTTGCATTGCAGGCTGGCAAGATCGTCAGTGAAATCAATCTCATCGACGTCAATCAGGAACTCTGCGAAGGTCAGGCACTGGACCTGCTTCACGGAGCTTCATTAATGGCCCCTCAAAAAATTACCAGCAGCGGCACTGAAGGCGCGAAAGACGCTGATGTGATCGTGATCACCGCTGGACTACGTCGCAAACCAGACGAAAGCCGACTCGACCTGATCAACCGCAACGTTGTGCTGTTTCGCAGCATTCTGGCCGATGTCAAGAAGCACGGCTACAAGAAAGAAGCCATCGTATTCGTGGTTTCGAATCCCGTCGATGTGCTGACCTATCTGGCCGTGAAAGAACTGGGACTCCCGGCCTCACAGGTCATCGGCCTTGGCACGGTGCTCGACACGACACGACTGAGAAGCATGCTGGCTCAGCGACTGGCCGTTCCACCGACACAAGTCAACGTCACGATCTTCGGCGAACACGGCGACAGCATGGTCCCGATCTGGTCAGCCGCTCAGATTGCCAACCTGCCGCTTGAAAAGTTTCCTGGCGTCAACGCAACGCTCATTGCCGAAGTCGAAAAGAAGACTCGCGGCAGTGGAGCAGAAGTGATCAAGAAGAAAGGTGGAGCTGGTTTCGCGGTCGGCGTTTCGATTGCGGACGTCGTTCACAGCATCGCCTTGGACGATCATCGCATTCTGCCCGTCAGTTCCCTGATGAGCGGCGCGTATGGACTGAAAGACGTGTGTCTGTCTGTTCCAACCGTGGTCGGTCGAACGGGTGTGAAGAGCCACATCGAAATCGATCTGTGGTCCAAAGAAAAGACGGCCCTTGTTCAGAGCGGCAGCGTGCTGAAGGAAACGATTGCTAAAGTATTGAAAGGCTAACGGGCGAACGGCGTGGCTTCAGCCCGCCGGTACATCCGCGATTTCTGGTGCTCAAGGCAGTTTCCACGAATCACAACGTACCGGGAAGCTGACGCATGCCGCTCGCGGGTGCTTCATTCTTGTCGTATGCGTTCAGCCTGCAGCAAATCTGCGATGGCCTCAACCAACTGCGGAAACCATCAGGCAGAAAATCTGCACCTTCGCAAAAAGTTGATTCTGCTAAGGACGCCAAGCTGGATGCATTTGAAAAGATTGGCGAAGCGACGGTTGAAGAGTATTACGACGACGGCGATTCCATCTTCGAAGATGACATTGAGAATGCTGATGAGCCAACTACCTAACCCAAACTAAAGCCAGTCGCAGAATCGTGCGCGCTAGTGTCGAAATTCCAGCGATTTTGCAAGAGTATTTCATGTCCAGCGGCTGTTCAACGTGAGACGGTCGAAATAGCTGCATCTCAGGCCGCTTATCTCAGGCCGCTTGTCCTCTATTCCAACGCAACCGGGCAGGTCACAGGAAATTCGGGCGGACTTCATTGAAAACTCAGCATTGATCTCTGTTGAAACAATGTCAAAGGTGCCATAATTCTGCTTCGCGCGGGCGGGATTGAGATGTCGTCGCTGGTGATAAAATGGAGTAACAGGGAAAGATCTGAATTCGTACCGCGTTCCGTTGAAAATCTTAAATGATGCCAGATCGCGTCGATTGGTCCTACTTCAATTCCTGGGAGTTTTCCATGTTCCGTTTCGTCTTAATGACACTGATCTGTTCATTATCATATCCAGCCGTGGCTGAAGATTTTGTGAAGGCTCCGGAAGAAGCCGGTGATTTCGCTACACTTTTCAACGGCACTGATTTGACAGGCTGGAGCGGTGATCCACAGCTCTGGTCAGTGAAAGACGGCGTTATTCACGGCGAAACCACAACAGAACATGCCGCTCAGGGTAATACGTTTATCA
>JBDNFT010001283.1:0-5154 GCA_041689695.1 Planctomycetaceae bacterium
CCAGCGGCTACAAGTCGGAGTCAAGAACTGCATGAAACGGGCAGTCATCCTTCTGCTGCAGAACTTCTTCGACAGGCATCTGAATTCAACAGATGTCAAAATTCAACTCGTTCCCAAAGCTGATCTCGATGTCGATTCTCCGAAGTTCACTGCCGATCGAAGCAAGCTTTTGAAGTGCGATCGGGTGGTCTAATTCTCGTTCGGGTTTCCGCAAAAAAATCGAACATTCCGTGAACCATTTCGACTTGCTGTGCGTCTCAAGGGGCAACCCGCTGGCACGAGCCAGTTCAATCACACGAAATTCTGGAGTCTCAGTTCAATGTGTTTCTTACGGCCAAGTTTCATAAGCAAAACCCTGGGTACAGGGCGACATGCCGATCAATCGGTGCGTTTCAATGATGAAATGTCGCTCCCCACCCAGAGTCTGCGCTTGTGACACCTTGGCCGTATTCGGAGACCTTCTCCCAAAGCCCGGTGTCATCTCGACAGCGGGCTTTTTTCGTGGCTGCGATGTTCACACAAATCATGGGTTAGTAGCTGAGACGGCTTAGCGGCGGACTGAAAATCCGCAGACGAGGATTCGAGCGCCTCCTGACCCGCTCTGAGCACTTGGTGCGCGCTCAACATGGCCCGTTCGACTTCTGGTGAGGTTGCCAGCCTTTCACGCTGGTTAGGTTGGGTTCGAATCCCACACGGGTCACTGATCACAACTCAACATTCAGCCCGGTGGTCCAACGGTTGAAGACGTCGCTCTGATAAGGCGGAAACGAAGGTTCAACTCCTTCTCGGGCTATTCAACTCAACGTAGTTCCGCAGCAGCATTTCTGTTTTGCGTGTCAGGCTGCTGGCCATGCGTACTCAGCCTAGCCACAGAGAACTCCTCGAATATCCTGGACACCATCTATGTTAAAGCAGTCTTCGTTCAACATCATTATGTGTGCGTTGACATGCTGACGATGTCGGGACAGATGTTGTACTGCAGCATGAGTCAGCTTTGCCGCAAATCGAATTGTAAATTCTTTGTTGAAAACCACGGCGATGACAAAATCGAAGCCCCGCTGGTCAAGATTTCGGTTAGCGCTGAACTGTACCCGACGAGCATCACACTGGCGGCCTTTGATCTGATATCGCAGGCCACTAGCGTGGTTGACAGCATCAAACGAAGCCTGTGAGTTTATCTGCAATTCCAAATCGAGTTGCTTACACACCAGCCATTCCGTGTAGTCACCGATCGGGTTGTTTCGTGTTCGGACAACCTTCCGCCGCAAAAGTTCATCAATCACTGCTGCGTGTCGCTGCAGCAGTTCTACTTCGGACATTGATTCGATTGGGCTCATAGTTCCTGCTTTCAACGCTATCTGACTCCTATGGCATGGCGGAATCACCGCCGACATCAGCGCTCAGCAGCGTTACTGCAGATCACGGAATCTTTTAAATCGAATTTTGAGTGCAGCTTGCGATGGACGCTGTCCGTTCGCGCATAGAAGGGTCTTTGAAATCTTTGTACCGTATTCGCAGTTCACGGGCTCGACGCAGTGTATTGCGAGCGAGTCAGGATGTATCCCTATGAGATCAAGATCAAAGAGCGTGTGGATATCAGAACGCAGCAGAATTCCATTCTCTGGATTGTTGTCTTTCTCACCACGATATGGCCGAATGTGCGCTGCCTCGACGATATCAAAGATCGCACACCCCGTAATCTGACAACATGGGCCGTATCTGCGTTTTAGTCCGTTCCGAAAATTCTGCTGACCACGACGCTCTTTGATTTGCCGTCGAATGGACTTACGCTCATCTTTATCTGTCGGGATGTACTCGTCGGCCTCTTCTGCCATCGGTCGGGGAGCATGCCCTTTTGACGCCCAGCGGATCACGTCTTCGATGCGGGCAACAAGTTCCGGCTTTGAGACGGAACACAGAAACTGGGGCGATGTCCAGCCGATGTCAAATGGCGTTTCCCGAAGATCGTGCTGCCAGTCAATTGAGATTCTGTACTCTGGAAAATCTAGACGTTTGTAGACGAGCTTCTGTCTGTACCCTTTCTGGTTCCATGGTTCCAGGACCATTCCGATCCCAACGAAGCCCTTGTCGTTTTGGTACATCTGCACATAATCGCCAACCTCCATTTTACCGAGAGGCTCGCCGTACGTTTTTCTGTCATTCCCGGAAAACCCCATGTTGTTCTGAAACCAAATGTCTGCAGCATCACAGCCCAACTCGGGTATCTGTTCCGCATTGAAGAGCCAGTATTTCATCATCGCCTCCGGAGACTTTGTTGAGCATAGATGTGCGTTCAGTTCCCTGTATTTCTTTCCTCGACAAACGAGATTCGCCGTTGGCGAGGCTTCAAACGCGGACTTCAGAATCCTGATCATTGGCCGGTACCGACAAGACTCAACTTCTCTCTTCGATAAGCGCGGCATGATGACCTTCAATCACTGAATTCTGAATCTGGCAGGCTGCGATATTCCTGAAGATGTGATTGCGCCCCGCTGTCCATCTTGAGGACAGCCCGCTTGAACTCGTCGTTGTCTGTCAGGAAATCAAATCCTCGCTCAAAGAGCAGGTTGGCATTTTGACTTTGCAGGTGTCTCGCATGAAAGGTATTCAATGGGTCCTGCTTCACGCGAAGAGTTACCGACACCGGAAACTGCTGAAGTGGCTCTATGATCTTCGATCTTATGGCTGATATCTTTTCGCGAATGTTTCCTGCTCTTCTCTGGCTGACAAAGTCAGGAGCATTCTCATTTTCCCGTTCGGCTTCAGTCGTGATGATCTCAACGGAGCTAGGTACGAAATGACAGTTATCGATCCACAATCGCAGAATTCGTTCGATTCCGCGTCGAAAGTTGCTGGGGTTGGTGCCTTTTCCAATCTGCTTGTCGTAGAGGCGAAGCCAAGTGGAATAGCAGGTGGCGCGAATAATCAACTCGTCAAAAAGTCCGGGTTTCATCAGGTCGTTTGGCGGCAAATCGTCAACCCATTCTCTCCGTCGACGATCAAGCTGCGAATCGGAAAAGTCAGCAATTTCAATGATGGGAATATTTGGTATTGCTGTTTTCAGTTCGGCGTTTGGTCCCGTACCACAGATGATCGCATCAACTCGTGCATTTGACGAAATGATACTGCATTGCCGATGCACACTTTGCCGCTGATCCGTTCTGCATCTTTCGGACGAACAACGCACGATGGATCGCCGTGCTTTCTTGCTTTGCAGCATCTTCCTGAGTTCTTCAATGCGGATTTCGATTTCCTGGCGATCCTTGATTCTGAGTTGGCTGACATTTTGCTCCATCTTTTCCAAGAGGCAATCATTGCAATCGAGAAGCAGCACGTTGTTGCTGTCAAGACTGCGCAGGAATATCTTTGCCAGCTGTCCATAATGCCGGTCTTCGAACTGCGATTTTTCTAAAGCATCTGGATGCAATACACAAAATGTCAGCACTGGCCCCTCCGATCAACGAAATTCACGAGATCGTTCAGGGAAAAAGCCCCCCGGCCATTCGTCGATGAAATCACCGTCACTGTCCAGACGCAACCGCTCTGCATGGGCACCATCTTCTCCTCGACTGACGTAAATGATTGACACATTTTCTGCAGCGAGGACGCCGTGCCTTACGAGGCTCTGAAGCCTGAGGACCAGGTGTTCACTGTGTGTCTCAACGATGAATTGATTGTTGTGAGGAGCTGCGGATGCTTCGGCCAGCAGGTCACCGATATCCGCCTGCAGTCGAGGATGAATATGCACTTCCGGTTGCTCTATTGAAATAATCTGGTTGTCCGTGACCAGGCTTTGCACGATGAACGGAAGTATCTGGCTGATACCAAAGCCTACATCCGGGATGGCGACCTCGGTCTTGCTGCTGCGACGAGTATCAATCAGCCGTAATTCAAACAAGTCCTGTGGCCGCACTCCAATTCGACGAGGCTTGATGTGGTATCCGATCGCCAGTCGATCGAGCCAAACGTTTGTTTTTTCAACAAGTTCTTTGTTCGAAAAAAGAAATTCTGGGACACGGGCACCACCATAACCAACATTGTTGGAGACCTGCCCTGAAGCGACATACCAGCGTTCGGGCGGACTGCGAAACGGCCCCATTGGGCAGAGGGCTCGCAGAACCGTTTCAAGGCCGTTTGATGCGACGATGGCCTTATCCAGCAAATCGCCTCCATAGTTGGCCAGTGGCACCCCACGAATTCTGGCTTCCTTATCTCTTCCAGTTATTGCAAAGCCACGAAAGTTGAGAATACCGCCTCTCTGTCGCTCAATTGCCTCTGCGACAAAAGCAGCCGGCGTTAAATCCTCAAACGCTCCGAATGTGGCTGCGATTGAGGTTTGATTGTCGTGGCTTTCCGTCTCAGAGGTCTGCCTCGGCGAGTTCAACTCGCGTATTGCTGAATACTCTCGTTCTTTTCGCTCAATCAGCCAAACACAATCTTCAATCTCGACAGAGATTACGTTGCGGTCATGTTGCACTGTTTCGCGGCGAGCTGAAAGTTCAGCCTGCTCAGTGGCTATCTCATTGCTGGACCGGAGTTCGTCATAGGTTTTGAGCTTTCCCTCAATATCAGCAAGACGAAGTCGGCACTCCTGTTGGTGATTCTGAAAGTCAGTTCGCCGCGCGAGAAACATTTTGCTCTCTAACACCATGTCGCGACTTGTAGCTGGCGAATTACTACCGTCGCTCATTGATGCCTTGATATGAGCTTCCTCCAGGTCCATCAATCGACTCTGACTTTCCATTTCTGCCAGATCCCGACATAGTTCGCCGCGTGCATTCACTAACGACTGCATTTCAGCGGCAGGCAGTTCTTGACTCTGGTCAAAAAGGTAAGTCAATTCGGCGATTTGGTCGTTGATTTCCTCCAGCGATGTATCGGTCAACGCCATCTGAGTCGTAAGATTTTCAAGACGCTTTTCCAGCTGTCGCATTTCCAGCAACAAATCCTGCTCCGCATTTCTCCCTTCGACTTCATCACTTCGTAGCGGCAGCGAAGTGCCACTCTCGCGAACGGCCAACAGGACTCGCTCCCAGAATTCCGGACGATCGATGACCCACGTGCATTCTCCTTTTCGGATGCGGTCCGTGTCGTTTCGCGAAGAGTGGTTAACTCGGCTGATTGCTTGAGCTTTTCCAAGAGGCGCAAAACTGG
>JBDNFT010001284.1:0-6256 GCA_041689695.1 Planctomycetaceae bacterium
AGTCATATGTTGTCGTCTTCAGAAAGCTAACGATTGAATAGTGGTGACGCCCATTGCATCGGCAAGTTTTTAACTAATTGCGCCAAATCGCAGGTCCATTGAGCTGTCGTCGCAGCAAGGTCAGCTTCCGTGAACCGATGGAATCTGGGAATCGATTCGTCACGGCCAAGAACCGCCACATCAATTGGATAATCCACGTCGGTCACGCTCGTACGAGTTGCGTCAAATGCGAGCAGCGCCAGCATCACTGCGAAAGTCAGCGGTGTATTGTAATTCAACAGCCGGTCGAGAATGGGCTTCCCATAGTGAGTACGGCCGATGATGAAGTAGGGTGAATCGATCGCGGCTTCGATCCAGTTGCCTTCTGGATACATGTAATACAATTCTGGAGTTTGGTCAGCACGGAGTCTGCCTCCGATGATCGCGTGCAGATTGAAGTTATGATTCGTGGCCGCCAGCGAAGGTCCGTCCTCGGATTTGACGCGACGAAGTTGCTCTCCAACGAGATTCACAAATTGGTACAGTCGATCGCAGGTTATGGCATCCGTGCGCAGTTTTTCATCGACGTAAGTCAACGTCTTATCGCGAACGGAACGTAATCCGCTGGTCATCGTAAACAGAGACTGTCCCGCGTGCTGAAACTCCGCCAGCTTCAGCTTATTCACTTGTTCGTTCTCGCGGACAATGCGAGTGTCTGCGAGTGCGACAATCCCAGCATTGACTTTGATGCCCACGCAGAAAGTCATGATGGATCTCCACAATCTGAACAGGTCAGGACAATGCGGCGCACGTCTGTTTTCCTCCGCATTTTGAATCACGTTGACGATTTGATGTGAGAACTCAGTTTAAGCGTCTTGCGTGCTGAATTGTTCATTCTACCAAGGCCGTCAGTGTATTGGCACTGTCGTGTTCGCTTTGACAAAGATAACGGATCTACTTATCGCAC
This sequence comes from Planctomycetaceae bacterium, assembly GCA_041689695.1. Classification (GTDB taxonomy): domain Bacteria; phylum Planctomycetota; class Planctomycetia; order Planctomycetales; family Planctomycetaceae; genus SXXK01. The sequence continues at coordinate 947 of JBDNFT010001284.1, forward strand.
TCGAAAACAAACGGTCTTGCAACTGGTCATCCTGTGAGTCGGCACTGGTCATCCTGTGAGTCGGCACTGGCCGACCGGGATGCTGAGCCTGAATTAATCCTGGCCGTTCGTTCAAGTCGATTTTTAACAGATCCCTCAAAATTGTATTCGACAAAACCGCAGACAGCGTTGCATTGTTTTCAAATGCTCTTAAACTCTCACGGGCTTAAGAATGTGTACATGGTCCGAAATCCGCGATGGGAATTTCGTGCGTCCTTTGGCAGAAGATTTACCATGAGAGTTTGCAGATTGAAGCGATTGCACAAATCACATTCTTTGCGACGAGGGTTTACTCTTATTGAGCTGCTGGTCGTGATCGCCATCATTGCAATTCTGGTTTCGCTGCTGTTGCCTGCGGTGCAGCAGGCGCGTGAGGCGGCTCGAAGAACGCAGTCCAAAAATAATCTCAAGCAGATTGGCTTGGCGACGGCAAATTTCGCGGATGTGCATAGTCACATTCCGAACAGCGGTGGCTATGACTATACACCTCCAGCGTCAAATAATTCAGCACCGTACGTGACTCGCTCCAACGGAACAGTGGTTCCGACTCCCAATGTTTATACAGTCATTCCAGGCTACGGACAGTTTAGGCCTCGCTGGGCAAATCCGGCCAATCTCCCAAAGTATCAGTTGGGATCAACGTTCTATTCGCTGCTGCCGTTTCTGGAGCAGGCGGCACTTTTTGAAGACCCGCTTCAGTGCTACAAGACACCGTTGTCTGTTTTTTACATCCCATCGCGCAGAAGTGGCTTATTTGAAATACCGGCCACTGATTCCGTGTATCCGGGCTGGGGCTACAGCAATGGCGGGGCGGGACCATGCGCTCGAACGGACTATGCGGCCAACGAACTTGTCGCATGGACGACATATGCTGGTTGGGGAAAGATCGCGCGATACCGAGACATTACAGATGGAACTTCGAACACGATTTTTTTTGGCGAAAAAGCCATGGCTCAAAAAGCGTACCTTGCAGGCGTGATGTACTGGGATGAACCCTGGGTGCTCGGCGGCAATGGTGGCGTTGGCCGTTGTGGATATGAACTCTACAGTGACTTCGAATTGAATAACTTTCCTGATCGAGTCAATGGCGCTGGCTGGAGTGATTCGCAGTATTCGTGTGGCGGCGGGAATTGGGGAACACCAAGTCCGGGCGGGCCTCAGTTTTCATTGGGGGACGGAAGTGTTCGTTCGCTGAGTTTCAACATCGACAAGACTGTCATGCATAACCTGATTCGGCCAGCGGACGGCAACGTTGCATCTGTAGAGTAGTGCCCCGACACGTTTTCATCGCAAATTCTCTCCATCTGACCGGTGAGTCCCACGTGATGTTCGCGAGATCGACTAATCGATTGCTATGTGACTACCGGAAAACTCTGGCCTTGGCTTTGTTGTTGCCAGTTAGTCTCGCTGGTTGTGGTGACGACAGACCGCCATTAGTGGAAGTGACCGGAAAGGTGACTTTCAAGGGAGAGCCACTGACCGCCGGTTCGATTCATTTTCACCCCGACGCAGCCAATAGTTTTCAGAAGGATATGCCCAGTAGTCTGCTTCAACTCGATGGGAGCTACAACATCAAGACTTTTCCCTACGGTGACGGCGTGCCGCTGGGAAAGTACAAAGTCACGCTGTCTCCACAACTGGCCGCCAGAGTTGAATTGCCAGACTACGCAAATGTTGAAAAAACTCCCTGGACGATTGAAGTCACAGAAGTCGGAGTCACAGATCATGTGTTTGAAGTAAAGTAAATCTCTTACTTTTCGAGTGGGGATGGGAGTGCTATTGTTTTTAAGCTCCACATCCGACGCAGTTTCAAGTTGCAAAGGAATTCCAGAATGATTGCTGAAGTGCAAAAGAGTCCGGTCCCAAACATGACGCCGGATGAAGCCACAGCGCAGATTAAGTTTCATGCGTGCCTGAACGTGTCGGATCTGCCGCGTTCGATCAAGTTTTACTCCGCGCTGTTTGGCGAAGAACCGGTCAAGCACTACAAAGACTATGCCAAGTTTGAGATCAATGTTCCGCCGCTGGTGTTGTCGTTAAAACCAAAACGAGCTTGCGTGGGTGGACCGCTAAACCATCTTGGCATGCGGCTGACTTCGATGGAACATCTTGAGGCCGTGCTGTCTCGCCTGGAAGCCGTGAATGCACGGATTGGCCGCCAGGACAAAGTCCAGTGCTGCTATGCACATCAGTCAAAACTCTGGATTACCGATCCGGATGGTACTCTCTGGGAAGTCTATGTTTTTCATAATGACGTACCCGATTGGGGCGAAAAGCACAACAAGCCGAAGCTGTGGTCAGCGCCTTTGAAAGCATTCGGAGTTCGGGGTGTCATCCAGCGTTGGTGGAACAATGCGTTTGGTACTCGGACGTCAGGGGATCTCAGTGCCGTGGAATTTGAGTCGCCTATCCCTGCAGATGCATGTCCTGTGTCATCAGTGAAGCCTTCATGAGTCCTGGCCGGGCATCAATGTCGCTCAACATCTCCATCACGAATCGGGCCGCTTGGCCGTTGTTATTCTAACTCTCTGTAATTAATAAGACTGTTTGTATGTGGGAACTCGATCAGTCAACGGACGAACTGACGAACGCATCATCACGGGGTATGGATGAGCATTCGATCGGCTTGGAAGGCGATTGTTCTCAACAACTGAATTCACCATTTTTGGAATCAGAATACGACGTCGCATCGTCGATGACAGCGGAAGCGTCCGGCCGATCTTTTCCTATGCCCCTCAATTACTGGCTGAAGCTGTCACTGAATTGGGGATGTCAGGTCTTCCGCAACGGGCATGATATTCTGCGTGTGTTCGACATTCTGAAATTGAGACCCTTACCAGCCGGGTTGGTCGAACTTGAACATCCGTGGGTCACTGGCGTCAGCCCGCAGACCGGCGAACCGATCTGGTTCAGTAACGTGATCTATCGATCGCCGGCAAATGAACATCCGGGAACCGCGAGCGACGAAACAGTGCTGCTTGCTAACGGGCGGTTTCTGGCACAGCGGGTTCGTCAGTCGGCTGTTATGCCGGAAATCCCGGAGGGCGCTCTGCGCAGAATGCCGCATTGCATCAACTACATGCATGGAAGTTCGCACTACAACAGTGGCCTGATCATTCTTAATGACATCCAGGACGCATTTCGTCATGTGAACAATGCCGCGTTTCGAAGCGAACTGCAACGATTTGTGGCTGCTGAGCGTCGTGAAGTATTGTTTCTGCTTCGCAATCGGGACTACGATCCCAGGGAGTTTGCGTTTCTGTCCTGCTGTATGAGGACACATTTTCGGTGGTTCTGCAATCCAAATGGCCCGGGCGAAAGAGTGCTCTGGGGAAATGCAGCACCGTTTCCTGCCGCCAACCTCATCACCGGCCACTGGGCCGATGATGTTTACGCATTGAAAGAAACGGGTGGAGCCAGCAAAGTCGTACGACCACCGATCCAGAACGAACTCTATTTTCAGGGCGGTCCGTACGATCACGGCCGCGATCATGCTATCGTTCCGGAAAAGCTGCTCGCGTGGGGAAACTATTATCGAGTAAAAATGCGACGTCGAAAGGGTGGCATGTTTTTTGTTGACCGACGAAGAGTTTATGCGGACCAGATCGCCAGTCGGCAAGTTCGCGGACTGCAGGATGAAGATCGCGCTCAGTTTTGAGATCGTTCACAATGCTTGATCGCCCCGTTCGAAGATTGATTGACCCGTTGCTGGAAATTCCTGCGAGGGCTCTTGCCGCTCGAAGAATCTCGGCGAACGCCATCACGTGCATTGGATTTCTGTTCGGCATGGCAGGTTGTTTGGCGATCGGCTTGAAGCACTACAACGTGGCACTTGGATTGATTCTTGCCAACCGGCTGGCGGACGGTCTGGACGGAATGGTTGCTCGTCACACACGCGCTACGGACGTCGGTGGATTTCTGGACATCGTCCTTGATATCGCTTTTTACGGCGGGGTTCCTTTCGCATTCGCGATGTCTGATCCCACACTGCTGCTGCCAGCGAGTTTCCTGATCTATAGCTTCATGGGGACAACCGGTTCCTTCCTCGCCTTCGCAGCAATCTCAGCGAAACGCGGAATCACTGCCGACCGCGACGGAAAGAAGGCATTCTTCTATTCAGTTGGCCTGATGGAAGGCACAGAGACCATAATCTTCTTTGTGATCTTCTGCCTGATCCCCGGCCATTTCGCCGCCCTCGCATGGACGTTTGGAACCCTCTGCTGGGTCACAACGATCATCCGCATCGCCACGGGAATACGCGAGTTTCGGCGCTGATCGGAAGGGAATCACAATCGCTTCCAGAACGCAATTTCCGCTGGAATCCCGGTCGCATCATCGCTGATAAACGACTGTCGATCATGATATACGGAGAGAACTCCGTCAGCCATCCTTCCAAACTGGTGCCCAACGACCAAGGCTTCTCGGACGTCGTGCGTTACGAAAATCGAAGTCAACGAATATCGTTGGCTCAGTTCTGCAAACAATGACTGCATGTGGCTGCGAGTTCTGCTGTCGAGACTGCAGAAAGGCTCATCCAGAAGCAACAACTGAGGTCGAGCAAGGATCGCACGCCCAAAGGCAACTCGCTGCTTCTGACCACCTGACAACTGCCCTTCGCGCTTTGCTGCATGGGGCAATAAATCCGTGGCGACCAGCAGTTCACGGACTGCTGACTGAATAGTCTGCTCCGGTGCCTTTTTCATTCGCAGCGGAAAAGCAATGTTTTCGAAGACCGATAGATGCTCAAACAATAATGGTTCCTGATCCAGATACAGGACTTCGCGATCGTACGGCGGTAGCAGCGAAATCATGCGAGACCTGAGTTCCACTTCTCCGCTGGAGATCGGGATAAGACCAGCAATCGCACGCAGCAGAGTCGTCTTTCCACAGCCTGATTCTCCCAGGACTACCAGAGTGTTTCCAGTCGCCACGTTCAGGCTGACGTCCTTCAAGATCTGAGTCGCGCCAAAACCAGCACTGATTTGTCTGACGCAAAGGCCACTCGGCGTGATCGCGGCGCTCGCTTCGCTGGCGAGCTTCCGCATCAAGGCTGGATGAGACGGATCGGAGTTCATGGTTCCTCCAACATTGTGCGCGATCGGAAACTGCGAAAGAGTGTACCGAACCCCACAAACGATAATCCAATGATCACAGGTGTCATCAGGACGATTGAAGACATGGCCGCCTGATTCACACTGGCCTCGCGAATATAGCCGAACAGTTTTGTTGTGAGAGTCACAACGTGACCTCCGCCAATCACCGACACCAATC
>JBDNFT010001285.1:0-2528 GCA_041689695.1 Planctomycetaceae bacterium
AAAAATAAAAAGAAAATTGCCGGGATTCTCGGCAGGGTCCATAAGCCACTCTATCTCAGGTGGAAAGCTGAATAAATGGCGGAAGGGGTGGGATTCGAACCCACGGAACCTTTAACAGTTCGCTCGATTTCGAGTCGAGTGGTTTACTGAGTAAAAGTTGCAGTGTAGCCACTTTGTAGCCATATTTGAACCATGAAACTCACAAAGAAGGCTCAAAATGCGGGGAAGATTCGAAAGCACATCACAAACGCAGGGAAAGAACGCTGGGTTGTGGATTTGGGGCGAATTGAGGGACGACGACAAAGGAAATATTTTAAGGATAGAAAGTCAGCCGAGCGCCACCTTGAACAGAAAGCTTCCGAAAAAGAACGGCATGGCTCTTCTGCGTTGCAACTTCCTGATTCGCTGCGGCAAGAGGCGACGGAGTGTCAAAAACGACTGCAAAAAGTAGGGGCATCCATTGCGACAGCAACTGAGTTTTATCTCGCCTATGGCGATAATGGCTCATTTCAAAAAACATTAGACGACGCGATCACCGAATTTCTTAATTTTAAACAAATTCACCAGAATCGTGACGAGACCTATGTCGGCAAACTGAGAATTGCACTCGACGTATTTTCGAGAGATTTTTCGAACCGGGCAATTCAGACAATCCTTCCCACCGAGTGTGAAAGGTGGCTTGACTCAAAAAACTGGAAGCCTCTCAACCGTAGAAATTACATCCGTGATCTCGGTATTTTTTTTAATTGGGCCGAGAAGAAGGAGATCATCCAAAAGAATCCGTTTCGCCTCATCTCGAAGCCGACTGTCAAACTTGAAACACCCAAGATTTTCACGGTCGCTGAAGCCGAGTCTCTTCTGAGTCACGCTTGCGCCGACAAGTCTGAAGGACTCCTCCCGTTTGTATGCCTTGGACTTTTTGCTGGAATCCGGGTTTGCGAATTGGGCCGGATGGACTGGAAAGACGTTGTGCTGGAAGAAGGACACATTAACATTCGCCCTGAAGTCGCAAAAAACAAAGCGATTCCTCGTACTATCGACATATCCGACAACCTGGAGAAGTGGCTGCTTCTTTGCGTCCAGGAGATAGGTTCTTTGGTCCCGAAGAATTTTCGCAACAAACGTGACAGGCTTTATCGTAAAGTCGGAATCAAAGCACCAGAATCTCAGGAAGGTGTAGAACCTCCCATCGGGGGAGAAAATGAATTTGAGGAAAGACGTAATCCCTTTCGTCACAGTTTTGGCAGCAACCACTTGGTCAAACATGATGATCCGGGAAAAACACAGCTCCAGATGGGGCAACAGACGCCATCAGTTCTTTTTAAACACTACCGTCAGGTAGTCACCAGAAAACAGGCAGCCGCCTATTGGACGGTGTTTCCCGAAGCAATTGGTCTGACGAACTGAGCGGGGCAGAACTTGCCTGTGAGCGAAACGGGTTACTCCCGGCTTGTATTTCGTGGAGTCGTGTCGACCTGCGATACATTCTCTTCATGTAGCTACTTCTAGAGAACACCTCGAACACAAACGCATGAATTTCGCTATTGATGCCTACCATCTAACGCCAGACAAACTCGAACGATTCGACTTCGTCTATGAACGTAAGCCCACGTTTGCCGCAATGATTGAAGACTCCGCTGCCGCGTGGCGATATCGCTTCAGATCAATTTACAAGACCGAGCAAGAGTGCCGTTGGGCATTTCTTCAAAGTGTCTGTTCAGAAAATAAACCGCTATTCTCACCGAAAGAAATGAGGGAGGTGCCATCAGTCGCTCGATACCTCTGCCTGTGCACGGAGCGGCGAGTTGCCTGCTTGGATGCCAACGAAGATTCAACCATGACGGGCGGCTGTGTCTGATCTCACCCTTACGCATTCCAGCATCGAATTCACAGAGCAAAACAAATTTTTGATCCGGCGCTCGTGCTTGGGCGATCAATTCCCGATATTCTTGCCAAGGCACTTTCATGCCGCGCACCTCCGGTTTAGAGTCTGTTTTTGTAACCAGGCGCAGGGACCAAGCGTGCGAAGGGCGGTCTGTATTCCCCTGCACCACTCAAATCCATCGCCCGATCCGAAGGCAACGAACGTTATAAGATTGTTGTTTCATCCGAAAAGCGTTGGCTTAGCCGACAAAAGTGAACTTAGCTTCATGAAGTGCGTAGAGCCTCAATTTGAGAAAGTCGCTGTCACGAAAACCGTAGGCACTGGCGAGCAAACCGCGGATCTTTCGGTTGGTTCCTTCCATTTTTCCACTGGTCAGGCCGGTTTTGTAGAAGCTCAGGATTCCTTTGGCATGACGGCGGAGGGTTTTGGCCATCGCCTCAAGCTGTCGGATGCCGCTCGCTTTTGCTTTGGCGCTCCATTCCCGCAGGAATGCCCATGCCTTGCGACCGTCGGACTGCATCCAGAGCTCGCCAAGTTCCTCCTTGAGCAGGTAGGCGCATTGCAAGGGCTCATTGATTTTCAGACTTCGTTCCAATCGCGCGGCGGCGTCTTTCTCCAGGTTGTCGGCCCGGTGCAGCAGCAA
>JBDNFT010001286.1:0-2193 GCA_041689695.1 Planctomycetaceae bacterium
CGACAGCCAGGACCCCATGGCCGGAAATCCCATCTGTCGAAAACCGGTGTTGGCCTGAAAACTGCCCGGAGTATGATTAGCCGTCTCTGCCACCATGGAATTGATGATGGTCAGTTCATCGGCCACTTCGTTAAGGCCGGGAAACAAGTCAGACATCCACAACCCACTCTTGCCGCGTTGTTTGAACGCATAGTGAGATCGATGCAGCCGCCCGGCCTTCCCCATAAACGGTTCCGCCTTGCCGAACTCGGCGGGCAGTTCCTTGTCATGGAACTTTTCCAGTTCCGGTTTGTAGTCGAAGGAATCGACCTGACTTAAACCGCCGCCCAGAAAAATGTGAATGACATGTTTGGCTCGAGCCGGATGATGCAGCCCTGACGTTTGCTTTGAATCAGCCTGCCCGGCCGCATCCCGTTGCAGCAATTGCAAAGCGGCCATACCAGCGACGCCGTAAGCGGCGTGTGAAAGAAAATTGCGACGTTGCATAGTTGTACGTCAGGCTTTCCAGCCTGACCTTAAAAGAGTCAAAAGTGTCAGGCTGGAAAGCCTGACGTACGTTATTCCACGAACAAAAACTCATTGGTATTCAACATCACAACGCAGAACTGCGACAGTGACTGCTTTCGAACAAACTCGCCAGCCAGTTCCAGTTCACGCGGTTTAGGATCGCGGAACAACGCCAGTCGATAGACATCACCGATTTGTGCTTCGACATCATCGCCCGCCTCTTGACGGACTCGCTCAGCTAAACGTTCCGCACATTGTTCGACAAAGCGATTATTCAACAACGACAGCGACTGCACGGGCGTGATCGTCTGCGACCGACGCGCCAGCATGACCGACGGATCGGGGCAGTCCAGCGATTCCAGCAGAGGATTGTTTCCGCAGCGAGCCCACAAGCGATATACGGTTCGACGGTTCACGTCGTCGTTGAATTCACCCGTCGGATCGGAAAACGTGTGATCATGTTCCAGTTTCGCCTTCATGTCAAAGTAGCTCGGTCCACCAAGTCTACGATTGAGTGCTCCACTGATCGTCAGCATGGCGTCACGAGTCGATTCGCCGTCCAACCGCCGCGCAGGCCCGTGCCACAGCAACCGATTTTCGACGTCCCGTGTCTCGGCAGCCGCGTTGTACACGTTGGAAGCCTGACGGTACGCGGCTGATGTCACCATCAGCCGATGCAGATCCTTCAGTTTCCATCCGCCATCAACGAAGCGCCGCGCGAGCCAGTCGAGCAATTCCGGATGACTGGGGCGACCGCCGGAGTATCCCAGATCACTGGGAGTGTCCACGATGCCCTGACCGAAATGATAATGCCACAGCCGGTTGACGATCACGCGGGGCGTCAGCGGATTTTGAGGATCGCTGATCCACTTTGCCAGAGCCACGCGTCGCTCGGCCTCCGGAGCATCAGCCGCAAGTCCAAAGTCATCGGACACGCCGGCGCCAGACAACGCCTGCAGACCGCGCGGCGAAACGACGTCACCCGGATTGCGTGAGTTACCGCGCAGGAGCACATGAAACATCGGCGGTTGCCTGGGAATAATGACATGCGCGACGCCTTCAAATGGCTGCCCGCTGGCAGGTTTCAGCGTGATGCCTTTTCGCTCATCGACATCCTGATTCACGCCGCCCAGCAGCGCGGAAAATTGATAGTATTCTCGCTGTGAAATGGGATCGAACTTATGATCATGGCAGCGCGCACAGTTGATCGTAAGTCCCAGCATCGACTGACCGACTGCCGCGACCATGTCTTCGAGTGCATCCTGGCGGACGGTCTTCTGCATTTCCGCCGAACCCATCTCGTAGCCAACCATGTCATAAGTGCCGCACACCAGGTAGCCCGTGGCGATCAGCGAATTGAAGTCGTTAGGGGCCAGCACATCGCCAGCAATTTGCAGGCGGAGGAATTCGTCGTACGGCATGTCGCGATTGAGGGCGTCGATCACCCAGTCGCGATATCGCCACACATTCAGCCTGACGCGGTTGCGTTCAAAGCCCTGACTTTCGCCAAAGCGAATCACGTCCAGCCAATGACGCCCCCAACGTTCGCCATAATGATTCGAGGCCAGCAGCGCATCAACCACTGCGTTGTAAGCTTTGCCGTAGTATTGAAACGAACTCGGGTCGATTTCAATGCCCAGAGTTTCTTCTTGCCACTTGCCATCTTCGGTTTTCAACACCGGCGGC
>JBDNFT010001287.1:0-6317 GCA_041689695.1 Planctomycetaceae bacterium
TGGTTCAGCCGGGGCCTCAGATTTGGGCTCTTCAGTGGCTGGTTCTGGCGAAGCATCTGATTTAGGTTCTGGCGCTTCGTCAGCAGGCGTCTTCGCAGGTTCTACGGGAGCGTCGGTCGATGCTGCATCAGATTTTGCGTCTTCCATGGCCGGACGATCACCGCCACCACCTTTTCGATCACCACCTTCGCGTCTGCCTTCTCCGCCCATCCCTTGTCCCCCGTCAGGCATACCTGGCATACCCATCGGTGGTGCTGCGACTGGTGCATTTGGATCATCTGGACGAGGCTCAGGTTCACCTTCCGTCGAGGTATAGAAGCTGATGGCATTTGCAGGCTCGGAATGATCCGCCGTCATGAAGACTTCTGGATGCCCTTCGCCCATCAAAGGTCGCAGAAGACTGTACCAGTAGAAATGATGAATGTCTTCAAAATCACCCGGCTTGACGGCTGACTTCGAAGGGAAAGCGGTCAGCATCCCGCTTGCAGTTTCGAACGTGATATTTTTAAAGAGATTGTTCTCTGAAACCTCTTTTTTATTGAAGGCTTTCAAGGTCATAAAATGCCCGAGCCCAGCCCGCAGTTCAATCACGCAGACGACTAGAACAACAACGAGCAATACTAAGGATACCAGCGTTCGCGTCCCGGAAACTTTGGGACCATTCGACGCATTTCCAGTACTTACCTTGGCAGGTGGGGCATCAGCCATAAGTCTACTCCAATGATTCTCTGAGGTGAAACGAAACCGCGTCTTTTGAATGCGCACGGAAATGACAGGAACAAACACTAAAATACGCAGAATCCAATCCGTTGTCACTCCACGAGAGACAAAGACTTGAGGAATCTGGCGGCATTTCGTCGCAACTCCAGAAAACCCGGCAAACGCAACGTCGCTTCAAACCAAACAAACTTTAGATCCACGACTTGCAAATAGACGGGCTCTCCGGCGACAATCAGGGTCCCATGCCTGCGTCCTGCATGTTGTCGTTGCACGGAGTTGATCAATGACTGGAACCGTCCTGGAACGAAGCCTGCGCAACGTGATTGCGCGGTTGCAGAAGTTACGAATCCTCCGAAGTCAAACGGCATGCTGGCTTCTGTTGCTGGTGCCAGCCATTCTTGTGACGTTATGGCTTCCCGGCACGATGGGATACATCGGTCCCGAATTGCCAGTGTTGTTCGGTGCAACGATCCTTGGCACAATTTTGTCGCGAATACTGACGAAAAAACCGTCGGTAAACGATGCTGCGAGACTCGTGGAACAGACGCATCCTGAACTGAACGATGCCGTTCTGACCGCCGTACAGATCGCTCAACATCCTGGCAAACGTCCTTCAGTACTTGCTGCGATGGCCGTGCAGGAAGCGGACCAGCTTGCACGACAACGCGACTGGTCACATGCAGTCTCGGGCGGCAAACTGGCAAAGTGGACATTGCTTAGTTTTCTCTCATTCGTTGTCATGGTTTCGAGCGTGATGGCCGCCAGTCGGTACGGTCGAGATCTCATCAAGCCTGCTCAAAATGCTGGTGCGACATCACAAAAAGAAGACGCTCTACCAATCACGGAATTGGTGATCGAACCCGGTAACATTGAGATCGAACGTGGTTCTGCGTTGACTGTGGTCGCAAAGTTTCCTGCTGTTGTACCGACAAACGCCGTGCTGGAGTTTCTGGATTCGCAGCGAAATAAACGTCAGCTTGTGATGAACGAAACCGTGGACGCTGGTGTCTTCGCAGCTCGCATGGAAGAAATTACAAGCGATGGTACGTATCGAGTGATCTATTACGACGCCGAAACACGTAGCGACCAACCGGAAGAGTCTGCTGAGTTCAGCGTTACGACATACGTGCGTCCCAAGCTGCAACAAGTCGATGCTGTCGTGACACCTCCTGCATGGGCTGGCAGGCCGCAGGAGACAATCGAAGATGTGATGCGAATGACGGTCACCGAAGGCTCAACTGTGCAATTGAAGTTGCGGCTCAACAAGCCCGTCGCAATCGCCGCGTTGCAACCAAAGGACGGACCAGCGATCGTATTGTCGCCCAATGCTGAAGATTCGAGTCTTTTCGAAACAACATTGGTCGTGATGGACAGCAATGCGTGGATCGTTCAATTAGAGGACTCTGAAGGTAGAACTCCGAAGGATGAAGAGCAGATTTCGATCAAGGTGAGCCGCAACCAGCAACCCCGGATCAAAGTCACTTTTCCCGGCAAAGACACAAACGTTTCTCCGTTGCAGGAGTTTCTGATCGAAGCGATGATCAGTGACGATTTCGGCATCACGGCTTTTGGCGTTGAGTATTCATTGTCTGGCGGGGAACTCAAAGATGTCGCATTAAATAAAGCGCCTTCCGACGATTCAACGCTATTGCTGAGCACTGTGTTGCTGAACACCACGATTTCGCACGAAATCATATTGGAAGATCTCAAAGCAGCACCGGATGATCTGGTGACGTATACATTCTGGGCAAACGACATCGGTCCAGACGGACACGAACGCCGCAGCTACAGCGACATTATGTTTGCGGAAGTGCGACGCTTTGAAGAAATCTTTCGCGAGTCGCAGCAACAACAAAGTCAGCAGCAACAGCAACAACAAAACCAGCAGCAGCAAGGCAGTGCGGTAGATGGCGTTTTGAAGCTGCAGAAGGAAATCATCTCAGCGACCTGGAATACCATTCGTGCCGAGGGAGAAAAACGGAAGGATGGTTCGTTCACAACGGACGTGGGTGTGATTTCAGAATCACAACGCCAGGCGATTGAGCAGCTTGAAACATCAATGGAAGAAATGGCGGATGATCCGAAGCTCAATGCTCTCGGCGACCGTGCGAAGGAAGAAATGACGGCGGCTTATGAGAAGCTGGAAGAGGTGAAGGCGGGCAAAGAAGAAGCTCGATTGGCTGAAGCCATGTCGATTGAACAATCAATCGTGCAGACACTGTTAAAGATGCGTGCGGCGGAGTTTCAAATTCAGCAGCAACAGCAGGGCGGAGGTGGCGGCGGAGGCGGTGGCAGTGCTTCTCAACAGCAGATGCAGCAACTGGAACTCGACAACGAACGCAATCGCTATGAAACCGAACAACAGGCTCAAGAGCAGCAGGAGCAATCTCAACAGCAACGCGAACAGGTCCAGGTTCTGAACCGTCTGAAAGAACTCGCGCGCCGACAGCAAATGGTGAACGAGCGACTTAAGCAGCTTGAATCTGAATTGCGAGCTGCGACAACCGAGAAAGAAAAAGAAGAAATCGAACGTGAGCTGAAACGCCTTCGCGACGAACAACGCGAAATGCTGCGTGACGTGGATGAGTTGAGCGAACGCATGGAGCAGGCAGGGAGTCAACAGCAGTCCTCTGAGCAAAAGTCTGCCCAGCAACAGCAAGAGCAGCAAGAAAAGCAGCAGCAAATGCAACAGCAGATGGAGCAGGCTCGCGAAAATGTGCAGCAAGCTTCACGAGCAATGGATGCAGGAAATCTTGCCGAAGCAATTTCTGAGGGGACTCGGGCCGAACGAGAATTCGAAGAACTGAAGGAGGATTTCCGCGATCAAACTTCTTCACAGTTCGACGATGCCGTACGTGATTTGCGTGACCAGGCTCGGGAACTCAGTGATGAACAGAAGACGCTGGCTCAAAAACTGTCTGGCAATGATCCAGAGGGCGAACAGACAAAGCAACCTTCGCTTCGACCTGATCGTAATCGTGAGCAGCTTCAAAAGGATGTTGCCAAACAACGTGACCGACTGAATCAAGTGGTTGATCAGACGAAGCAGATGATCGAGCAAGCGGAAGAGACTGAGCCGCTGCTATCGAACAAGTTATATGACACTCTGCGTGATCTGAAAGACACAAATGCAGACGAAGCATTGCAGGCGACTGAGTTATTAACCAGTCGTGGCATGTGGTCCCAATCGCAGCAGGCAGAACAAGCCGCTCGCCAGGGGATCGAGCAACTCAAGGAAGGAATTGAGAAGGCCGCCGACGCAGTCCTTGGCAGCGAAGTCGAATCGCTCCGCCGTGCTCAATCGCAACTGCAGGACGCAACCGATAAATTGGCGAACGAAGTTCAAAACGCAACGGGTGAAAAACCCGGCGAGCGGGGCGGCGTCAGCCCCCCGGTACAAAACCAAACACCGCACAAAAACCAACAACCCGGCCAAGGCCAACAACAAAACGCTGGCGGACAGAATGGTTCCTCCACTCAGCAATCATCTTCTCTGCTCGGCGGAGGCCGTGAGGGCAACAGCCCTCGCGGTGCAGCAAATGCCGCTCGTCCATTGACTGGCAGCAACGAGTTCACAGAATGGTCCGACCAACTGCGAGATATCGAAGAAATGCTCGACGACCCGGATCTGCGGAATCGAGTGGCTCAGGTACGTGACCGTGCGAAGGCGATCCGAGCAGATTTTAAGCGACACGGCGAACAGCCGCAGTGGGATCTCGTTAAGTCGCAACTGTTGGGTGAAATGCAGTCGCTTCAAAAACGCATTGCTGAAGAACTCGCCAAACGCGATTCTGATCGTGCAATGGTGCCCATCGACCGTGAACCAGTACCGGAAGAATTTGATTCTCTCGTGCAGAAATACTACGAACTGCTTGGGCGAGAACGAGACAACCAATGACCGCCGCTGCCGACTTAATGAATCCCAATGTCGTCATGGCCATTCGTTCGCTCGAGATGCGTGCAAAGCTGGTTGTGGATGGATTTCGGACCGGTCTCAACAAAAGTCCGCGCCACGGGTTCTCTGTTGAATTCTCGGAGTATCGTCCTTACACGCAAGGCGATGATCCTCGATTTATCGACTGGAAATTATACGCTCGCACGGATCGCAGCTTTATCCGCCTGTTCGAAGATGAAACCAATCTGCGATGTTACATCGCATTGGACATCAGTCGTTCGATGTCTTTTGCTTCTGCAGAGTACTCAAAACACGACTATGCTCGAACAATGGCAGCGTCGCTGGCCTGGCTGCTCAACCGACAGGGCGATGCCGTTGGGTTAACACTGTTCGACGAACACGTGCAATCTGTCGTGCCGGCTCGCTACCGTCCCGGCCAGTTGCGACGTTTGTTTGTGACACTTGAGCAACCTCCTACAGGAACTGATACTCAGCCAGCCGTCGCGATGGAAGACCTGGCTCAACGCCTTCGCAAACGAGGTCTGGTGGTTTTGATATCAGACATGATGGCACCGATTGATCAGATCACGAAGGGCCTGCAATTGTTGCGAGGCTGTCTGCATGATCTGGTTGTCTTTCAGGTACTCGATCCTGCCGAGAAAAATCTTGCGTTCGATGGGCCAAAACTGTTTGAAGATTTGGAAAGCGGGCAGAAGATTTACAGCGATCCGGAAACTGTCCGATCTACGTATCTGAAAAAACTGTCGGCTCATAATCGAGCGGTACAGACAGCCTGTGAATCCGTCGGCGCTGCGTTCCGCCAGATTACGACGGATGAGCCGCTGGAGCTGGCGTTAGCAGAATTTCTACAGGCACGACGTCAGCGACGTTCCTGATTCCGCGCGATTTGCGATTATCGTAGCCATCACTCTCCGAGTGATGAATGCCACGGGCCGCGTTTTGCGGCCTTCGTCACTCGGAGAGGTTGAGAAAAAATCAAAAAGCACGCATTTTGACCTGGGTTTGGTGGTTGGCATGCGCTAAAGAGTGTCTCATGAAAACCACAAACTCGTCAAGCGTCCCTGACCCCGCTTCCACTTCGGATACATCACCCGACGAGGCGCGTTTCAAGCGTGCCAATCGGCGTCAGGTCGAAATGATCACGTTATCGTTGAACCAGCGACTAGACGTCGATCACCCTGTGCGAGCCGTCTGGGCCTTTGTCGAAGGGCTTGATTTGTCAGAGCTGTATTCCAAGATCAAGGCCGTGAAAGGCAAGCCAGGAGCGGGGGCAATCGATCCTCGAATTCTGTTTGCGTTGTGGATTTACGCCACGATTCGAGGCATCGGAAGCGGGCGACGGATCGACGAACTGTGCCATCCTCAGCAGGGTGAAACCGCCTATCAATGGATCTGCGGCGGAGTCCCCGTCAACTATCACACCATCAACGATTTCCGCACGGCTCATCCCGAATGCCTTGACCGATGTCTCACAGAATCGGTTGCTGTGCTGATGAACGAAGGGCTTGTTTCGCTGGATAGAATTGCTCAGGACGGCATGCGAGTCCGTGCCGATGCCAGCGGAAAATCGTTTCACCGCGAACCCACACTGGAAACGTGTCTGGCAGAAGCAGAAGAACAGGTCAGGCTGTTGCGAGACGAATCCAACAACGATTCTTCAGGCAGCACTCGTCGTGAGAAA
>JBDNFT010001288.1:0-2695 GCA_041689695.1 Planctomycetaceae bacterium
GGCGGAAAAACCACTGCCGCTGAAACCGCCGGCAGCGACGCGACATGGCCTGAACTGCGCGTGCGAATGTATCGCCATCGAATCGCGGCACCATCCGCAGGAGACTCCAAAATGCATCGATATTGATGACTTCCCGCCGATGCGTCGTCGGCCTCCAGCGGAACGTCTATCGCAGGCCAACCGTTCAGACGCACGTGCAAGTGATTATTCTGAACGCGGATTCGAATATCGTTCCACGCCTCGGCCCGCAAAGTCTGTTGCGCTGCGGGTTCTAGGCTTGCGATGATTGTTCCGTCTAACCTAGTTACCTCTCCGGAGCCCAATGCAGGAAGTAGTATTGAAATCCAGTAGTCGGAGGCTGTTGGATTATCCGCCATCAATCCAATGCGACAGTCCAGATTCGCAGCCATCCACACGTCGCCGTGCAATTCGAATTCACTAGCGGATTGAGACGACACCAATCGCGCACCGTGGCCGGGACCATTGCTGTTGCCGGTGATCACATCGCCATCTGCAGTCCATGTGGAGTTTTCCGATGCAACCCAATCCTGCAGGAGCCTTTCTGGTGCGAGAAAAATAAATCGCAACACTTCGCGATTCCCTGAACAGCGCTGCTCCAACAGCCATCGATAAAGAGCCGTCGTACGATAGGCTCGATTCCAGCAATCGTGACCTCCCACGGGATACTCCGTGAAAAGTGGGCTGCTGCCGGATTCCAGTAACTGCGTCCGGATAAGTCTACTGAAATCAACAACCTCCCGACCATCCCGTTCGTTGTAGAAGTTCCAGATCGGAACGCCTGCCCCGGCAAGCGATTGTGCATCCGCTCCACCGCTCCCGCACATCGGGGCGACCGCCGCGAATCGATTGGGATAGGCGGAAGCCATTGCCCAAACACCTGATCCTCCTGAAGAAACACCGGTCAGGTATACGCGGTCCGCGTCGGCATCATACTCGCGGATCGTAGCTTCCAGAATTTGCAGAGCCCACTGCACGTCCTGACTGCCGGCCGTCCAGCTTCCTTCAGTGCGGCATTGAGGAGCCACCGCGATGAACGGAAAATGCTCACGGTTCTCCCAGAGATTCACGCCAAAGTTATTGGTAATCTGCCGCAGCCCGTCGTTGCCGTTCTCGCCCATGCCGTTGAGAAACATCAGCACCGGAGGTCGCACTCCCGGTTGTCGATGATGCGGCACAAACACGACATACCTGTGCGAAAGCCCGGACTCATCCACCCACGTCTTTCGTAAAAATCCCTGATCTGTTCCTCGTCGATCGGCAACGGAATCCTCTGCCACCGCAGCACGTGCCACGGTTCCGGAGATGCTCGCAGTTGCGACGAACATGCACACGAGCAGCGGTACGCGAATGTTTGGAAACTTGCCGGAGCGGCTTTGCTCTGCAACAGATTGACGGCGTCGACGATAAGATTCGGCGGCGTACGCAACCAGCAGACATAAGATCCAGCCCGATGTATTCACGGCCACCGTCCAGGCTGTCTCTGATCGATACTTTGTCAACAACAACGTTCCAGTCGTCGCGAGCAATCCGCCGGTACAGTAGGTGACCAGAGAATGTTGACCACATAAAATGATTGGGCGCAACAGCCCGCTCGCAAGAAACCGCATGTTCCCGGGAAGTAGCGTACGTCCGACAATCAGAACACAATAGAAATGAAGCAGCCGCAGAGGTGCCAGGGTGTCTTTGTCCAATGCGATCTCCACCGGCGGCATCCACCAGCCCACCTTGATGAGAAACGCCATTTCCAGACCGATCGCCGCCACGAAAATTGCCAGCAGGCTCTGCGGAATCAAGGCTTTGCAACGCTGGCCTCCCCTGCCGCACACTATCCCCAGCACAAACGGCAGTTGCCACGCGAACGGATTGAAGAAAAACGCTTCAGCCCACGGTGAAGGCAATGCCACACTGTCTGGCCAGAACTGCACAGCCATGTAAACCGCTACTGATGCAGCAATCGTGATGATCGGACGCCGACGGAGCCACATAGAGACGAACGGCACGATCCCCAGTAGAATGAGATACAAAGCCAGCACGCAGGAGTTCACGAGCATGCTTCGAAGAGTCATCACCTGCCACAGTGTCGGCTCAGGACTGGAACGTGGCAACATGAGCTGACTAAGCGACACACTTTGAGCCCCCAATGCATTCGCGATTGTCAGAAGCATCACCGTCAGTACATGCATCAAAAGAAGAACACCATACAGCCGCAACAATTGTCTCAGCTTCCCTTCTTCCCTGCGGGGGAGAAGGTGGCCGTCGGGCCGGATGAGGGGGCTTGTACGACGAATGCCATTCACATACCCCGAAAGAAACAGAAACACCTCCGCCATATCGGAAAACCCCAGACTGATTGGCATAAAATCCCGCACAGGATTGCCGCGAACATGGTCGCTGAAAATAATCAGCAGCGCCAGACCGCGCACCAGATCCACCCGCAGATCACGACTCGAACGCTCGCCAGTAGTCGGCACTGACGCTGCGATTCCTGTACCTTGGACATTCATGTCCGAGTCCTCGCCAGAAAGCGTTCTGCAGTCGCAAGTTGCATGAGTTGCAGTAGCCTTCGCTTCGACGTGGCAATCCGACGGACATGAATGTCCATCCTACATAGGAACTCTTTCCGCAGGCAGTTCGAAAATCTGAATCGCCGATCCGACAATGGCGATCGGTTTCA
>JBDNFT010001289.1:0-1706 GCA_041689695.1 Planctomycetaceae bacterium
ATTTTCCTGCCGATAAAATTTTCGCCTGTCGCTCGCGTTATGCCGTGCGGCGTATCACTGGCTGGTTGGCGTAGGTAGACAGGGCACCGGCGAGGCGAGCGGCGTGTTCGTTCGGGACGCAGCCTATGGCCTTACCGGCGAGTTGTGCAAGTCTTCGGGGAATCACCAATCCCAGTGTTGATCTAAGTTCGATTCGCTGTCCAATGGGGCGTTCCTCAAACCCCATTCCACGCTTGAACGAATCCAGTGAGTTCATCCCTGATTGTAGTGATTGCAGTCCGATGCAGACTTCAGTTGTCTCAGGGCGATTCAGTGCGTGTTGCAAAAATGTGAACAACATTGCGTTATTCGGACGATATTTCAACAATTCTTCGCTCGACCGTACAATGCAGATGTTTTCCACGTGGCCAATGCGGAATGAAATAAGAAACGACGCAAGTGATCCTTTGTAGCGGGCTGCCCACACGGTGGCAGCCGGACATTCAGCGACGGCGTCAAAGTATTTTTTCCAGTGGGATTCGTAATCGTCGGAGACCCTCCGTTTTTGCCGCCGAAGAGTCTGAAAATGCAATTCAATCCCGTCTTTCGCGAGTTCGCGAGCGTCTTCAGGACGACAACTACAATTTTCGAGCCCTTGACGCATTTTGTTGCGTGTCTTGGCTGCCAGCGATGACAGACTATAGTTTTTATCTGCCACGATTTGCCGAAAGCTGCTGACACCATCTTCGACTGGGCAGCAAAAGCGAGTCATGATACCTCGATGATCCATGATCTGCGACAAATCAACGGTCGCCGGATTCAGCTCAGTTTCCAATGGGAAGCAGATCCAGGCCCGTGAAAAAACGTCGAACCAATGGACCCCATTGGATTCCCGAATCGTATGTCCCATCCGTTCCAGGAACGCGGCGTAATACTGAGGCGGCATAGATGTGAATCTTCTAATCGGGCGGAGAAGTCAGGCAACTCGCCGAGATGCAGTTTGAACGCATGCAGTCATTGACGAAGGAGCAACATTCACTTGCGCATGCGGTTTTCGAAAAATGCACAGTTCCTTTGCACTGAAGTTCACATTGCCGTTTGTCATCCTGTACAAGACCCCCGACGCAATATTGTATGACTCACGCGCAATCTGCGAAAAACGATTGCCTGTTTCGGGCATGGCCTCCGGATGCGATTCAATGAACTCAAAGCCAGCCATGGAGGCAAGTCGAGTCAGAGTAGCACGCGTGTAATAAAAAAAATTGACACCGGCGTTGAGTCGCAGAGATCGACCACGAAGCGTGCGGTACAGCAGACCGGAACCCGTCATCATGCGAAATCGATGTCCAGGGATCTCAAACGCCAAAATTCCTCCAGGAGCGAGAACTCGATAAAATTCCTGCATGTCTTCGCGAGGCTCACGATGACAGATAAAGGCATCCAGCGAACAAACAACATCGAAGTTTGACTCAGGGAACTTCTGATCTGCCAGAAACCCCTGATGTACGGTGAGACCGAATTCCTGACGCGCGAATTCTGCTGAAAACCTCGACGGCTCAACACCTTCGACATTCCAGTCCTGGTAATCCCGAAACTGCCTCAGAAAGAAGCCTGATGCCGTGCCGACATCGAGCAGCCGACCGCCCTGCGGCATCAGTTCTCGGATACGTCTGGCTTCTCGTTTGAGGCTCTTCCTTCGGTAATCAACGTACAATTCTCGTGCTGCC
>JBDNFT010001290.1:0-2335 GCA_041689695.1 Planctomycetaceae bacterium
AGCGAGGTTGTACCGGTGGGCTGACGCCGCACCGCTCGCCGGATGTCTGCGCGTATTCACTATTCGCTGTCCAGAAATTTGGTCGCGTGATCGGGCAGCACGCGGCAGATGATGCGACCCTCTGCGTTGGTCATCGCGATTATGCTCAGCGCACCGCCGCAGTGAGGACACTTTGGGCGTTGTGGTTTGCGTCGATCCGGCTGCGGCGCGACTCCGCTTCCCAGCCAATACGTCCAACTAACAGAGCCACCCACTTAATTAAATTCTGCAAACAGAAAGACACGTCTGTCGAAAACGTTTCCGGTTCTGCGCGCAATGCAGTGCGCGACATGGCAATTGCGGACTCCGGGGGCGTCGATCCGTGCGTGTGGCGTTTAAGCACTGCAATGCGGTCCAACGGGCCTTGGCAAGTCAGCCTGGGCAACGCCCCAGTTTCAACGGCACCAACGCATGTTTCCCCAACAGGGCAACGCAGACCTGCATTGCGGAACCCTGTCAGGGTTCGTGTTCAGAACAGCAACCTGGGGCGGCGTTCATCCGCTTTCGCGGATTGTCTTGCCCCAGGCTGATATGCCCGAGCCTGTCAGGCTCCATCGCAGCGCCAGCTTCGTCCACCAACGCAAACGAATTTTCTGCGCAAGTGTCAGCGCGCACTTTATTACGTTTCGCTTCCAGCGGTATCGGAGCCGACCAGCCTGCTTTCTCACAGTGTCCAACGAAAATGATCCTGAGCAGCCTCTGTCGAAACTTCAGACGCAGATGCACGATCTTCAATGCGTTCTTTCACGCTCGTGAAGTCGCTGGTCTGCGGAGTTTCCGATATTCTCGCTCGGAGCGGATTCAAATCTATATACGCCATGCATGCCACAATCGCCGTTTCATCCAGAAGTGGCTGCGCGCGAAATCGACCCTTCCAGATTGGACGACTCCGTCAAAATCTTGGTTTGTAAAAAATGTGCCTTCCATATCCGAATTGAAAACCGACCTGCGGGGGACGAGGGCCACAATCGCAAGACACTTGCAGACTCATTCCTGCCGCGTGAAGGTTACTCTGTGGCGGGATGGGCAGAATCTGTAGACTCGGATGTTGAAAATGGCGGTATTTCCGGCCGTTATTCCTCTTGAGTCAAACTGCAGATTTCTGCAATGCTACCGCCTCTCGTCCACTCTCCTGTCTAAAAATCTTCCATCGCTTTCGGTTCTTTCTGCCGATTTCCTCCCTGGGTATTGCTGTGCTGTCGCAGTTTTCGCCCGTTCCATAGGCCCGAACATGCCGAGTTCGCAAGCTACGATTCAGCGAATCCGACGCCCTGCCAGTGCGTGGGCTGCATCATGCGCCTTGGCGTTGTCCTGTGTGGCTTTCGTTGCTGTGGTACTGCCTGCATTCGCTACGGCGCAGCAGGAAGGCGAAGTGACGGTTGCCGATATTCGGATTGAGGGAAATCAGACGATTCCAGAATCCGTCATTCTTCAGAAAATTCAGGCTCAGCCTCAGCGACCAATTTCCGAGCGACTCATTCTTGAAGACAAACGATCACTGATGTCCACGCGGTGGTTTTTCACTGTGAAGGAACGCCTTGATGAAACACCGGATGGATTGATTTTGGTGTTTATTGTTCACGAAAAACCCATCGTGAAGCGTGTGGAATTTCGGGGAAACAAAAAGGTTAAAGAAAAGCATCTGAAAGCGTGGACCGGCTTGAAAGCCGGAAGCCCGTTTGATGCTCGCGGAAATCTTGATGCGGTGAATCGCATTGAGCAGGAATACAAAGATAAGGGATACTATTTCGTCAATGTTTCCTTGCTGAAAGGCGGTAATCCCGGCGATCGTGAAGTCATATTTCAGATCCAGGAAGGCCCAAAGGTTCAGGTCAAAGATCGAACGTTCGAAGGCAATAAGTTTTGGTCCAACGGAGATCTTCGAAAGAATCTGATCAGTAAAGAAGCCATCTTCATGTTCGGTGGTATCTACAATCCGGACACGATTCCGGCTGATATCGAAGCATTAAAGAGCTACTACAAGAACGTAGGTTTCTTTGATGTGGAAGTGACCGGCAAACCGCTATTTTCCAAGGATCGTTCGGACGTCAATCTGCATTTTACAGTTACCGAGGGTCGTCGATACAAAGTGCGCGACATTCGCTACTCCGGTAATGCAACGATTGCGACGAACAGGTTGAAGAACGAATCAGAGTTGACGGCCGGTGAATACTATAGTGCCTATCCGCTGGCCAAAGACGTGCGTCGAATGCTAGGCTACTACGGTGAGAAGGGACATTTCTTTGCCGAAGTGAGGCCGGTTCCACATTTTGTCGAGCAGCCTGGCATCGTCGAT
>JBDNFT010001291.1:0-6751 GCA_041689695.1 Planctomycetaceae bacterium
GAAAAAGCGAAAGGCGTCGGTGGCGCAGACTTTGCCACTGTCCGATACGAAGGATTCGGACCGGGTGGTTGCTCGGTCATTATCGACTGTTTGACAGACAACAACAATCGAACGATCACTGACGTCCGAACCGCGTTCACACGCACCGCTGCAAAACTCGGCGCAGCGGGATCGGTCGCACATTTGTTCGATCATCTGGCTGTTTTGACAATCAAGGGCGACGACGCTGATGTCATGCTGGAAGCCATGTTGAATGCCGATATCAATGTCGATGATGTCGAATGCGAAGATGGCCGAGTCACGCTGTATGCCCCGGCCAGTGAGTTCTATAAAGCCAAGACGGCACTACTGGAAGCGTTTCCAGGGACTGAATTACTGACGCAGGAAATCATTTTTCTTCCTCAAGCGTACAAAGAAATCAGTGCGGACGATGTGCCGAACTTCGAAAAGTTCATCAACCTGCTCAACGATTGCGAGGACGTTCAGGAAATTTACCACAACGCCGTTCTGCCAGGCTAAGGCACGGGCAAAAATTGAACGGCATCGGCAATGACGAATTTCCCGTCGCTGCCTTCATTCGAAATACGCACCCAACCACTTTGGCCTGCGGAAAAACGATAGCGCCCGACTGTTCGAAAAAGTCCATCGTGTTCTGGTCTCTGCTGCTGATCAATCTGCATCGTCGTTTCGCCACCGACATGTTTGACAGTCACCATTGCATTCGGCGCACGGCGAATGTTATAGCAGTGGGAGACGCGAACTTCGTACTCTCCGTTTGTGGGTATGACGGGACTATACGTTGCAGATTTTTCGCCTTTGCCACCGTTCATATCGTGTAAATATCCACGCCCAACGTAGGGCGGTGTGTGCGTCGAATACTGCCACGCACCCACCAGAGTCGCTTCTGAATCATCCACGACAATTCCAGGAAGTGATGTCGCATCGACCACAATTGCTTGCATAAGGTCGATGTTATCCACCTCTCCTGGCGGATGGATATTGGGAAGTGCCGCTGGATGTAATCGTGGCACGGAAGCATGTGACAACAATAATCCGCTCTTTTCGGCAGCAGTAAATGCGCCGCGGATAAATTCACGGCGTGTGGTGCCGCTTGAGATCTGCAAAATCGCATCAGCGTTCAGGCCAGCCTGTATCGCAATTGCCTTCCATCGACCTGCCGTTTTCTCCTCGAGCACGACATCCAGTTCGACCGCATGTCCTGGATTCGCTTCGAAGTATTGACCGTGAAGTTTGCGGCCACGTTGACCTGGCTTTTCGGGCGTCGGAGCCAATCCGTGCAATCCTCCATAACTTCCCCACCATTGAACGGCCACGAAATCCAGATGTCCGGGCAGCACGTCGCTGATATAAATCAAGCTGGCCCCTGCGGTCAACAGACGATGCTGTAACGGACGTATGGCAACCTTTTGTACGGTAACATCCCGTTCAACAGCCTGAGCGGCAGCGTGGCCAGCAGCTTGGCCCAATGACATCCAGACTGGCTCCAGCCGCAATGCACAGAATCCAACGTGCGATGAACTGACGGCAGTGGGCACGAGCAGATTGTCAACATCGCGAGGCACTAAGACCCCGTACGGAATCTGATAAGGCGGCACAGGATTGTAGAATTCACCCGTGTGTTTGCCGCTGAATCGTGGACCTTCGTGAAGTGTGCCGTGGCAGTTATTCCCGTAGTCCGCCATCGCGATTGAATCCAGATGCAGCATTGCTCGAGCATCATTCGCAGCATGTTCGCTGTCCTGCTGAACGTAAACGTGCATTCCAACCATGCGTCGAGCTTCACGCACGTACAACTGCGGCGGCAGATGATTCGTCTCTTCAAATTCATCACGGCACCAACCCCATTCCCGCGCTTCGTCACGGAATTGTTGCGGCACTGATTCATCATTCTGCAGGAAATACAAAAGGCCCGCCTGATCGCGCAGGTGCTCGTCGAAGATCAATTGTCGCTGCTCAGCAGTGCCATCTGGCCAATCGAGATTTTTACCAGGCAACGAAAGACGAACCAAGTTTCGCGACACATCGTTGATGTCATATTTACCGTTTGGAAGTGCCGGAGTCTGGGCCTTAAAAATGCAATGAGACGGATAGTCAAAAATCTTACGAATCGCTCCAGACTTCAACGCATCCAGCACGCCGACAAAATCCTCTCGCTGATATCCATCCGGTGCCGTCGGAGTGACTCGATTCTGCAGATCTTTTGTCATCATGAATCGAAAGTTGTACGCCTGCAGTTGTTGGTCAGCAATTTCAGGAGCCAGTGATTCGCGGTATTCGTCGCGTCCCTCTCGTCCGACTCGCCATCGCACACCAGCCATCGCCATCAAGTCACCTTCGTATGACGCATCGATCGCGATTCGGCAACGAATCGTCTGCAGCATTCCCTGTTCATCTTTGATGGTCACACTGCGAATATGGCGAATCGCTGTCGCCGTCGTTGAAGACGCCCCGTCTTCGGCCTCCGAAATATCCAGCGAATTAAGCTGGTGGCTGCGAAGCACTAATATTCCCGGATGCTCGTTCAGCATTTGCTCAAAGATCAGCAGATTCACTTTCGGTTCAGCAAACGTGCCGCCAAAGCAATCGTTGACCTGCTGCGAATTCGCCCCATACTGCCTCGCGTAATGCGTTTCGACTCGCCGAGCAAAATCCAGAAACGCTCCGCTCAGGCTTTCACGCGAATGAAAATCCGTATGTGACAAACCGCTCGTGACCAAACCACCAATTCGAGGTGTCGACTCAACCAGCAGCACACTGCATCCATCCGTTGCAGCACCGATCGCTGCCGCGATTCCAGCCGGAGTGCCGCCGAACACAAGCACATCGAAGTACGAAGATTCATCCACTGCTGCTGCTGAAGCTGGAAAACAGAGCCCCACCCACAGCGCGAATGAGATTGCCGCCACCTGAATCTTGAGAACCATGTCTGGAAACCTTGAAAGAAAAGCAACATCGCTGCGAATCTGTTGATGGTAAAGAAACTGGCATCACTCGTTCAATGTTGAAGAATACATTCGTTACGTGGATCGCCGATGACCGAAAGCAGACGAATTAACATTCTTCGCAATTCGGATGGAAAACTGCTCTCTTGTGCGAGAGAACAATCTCAATCATCATTCGGATGTTGAAACTAAAAAGGAACTCGGAGGGCTGACGCCCAACCGCTCGCCTCAGGATCAGAAGAAATGCCAGATCAGACTCGCATCGTATCACCGGGGCCACGTCCGGAAACAGTTCAGACTTCAACCGGTGAAATTCTCGCGCCGCCTGCAAACTGGTCGTTACTTCTTCCAGGCGATCCGGGGCTGACTCGTCGAGTCAAAGCGGCCGGACCATCATGGACCGTTCAGGAGAAGAAAGGCCGAAAGACATTCTCGCGGGGAGTCTGGGCACCGAGCGCGAACATTGCTGAGGCCATGACACAACTAACGGAAGAACGATCAACCGACGCATATGCCAAGCGTCAGGCATCCAGTGCGAAGCGGCGCGAGAAAACTCAAACGGAATATGTCGATACGTTTCGCGACGCGGTCTTGCAGTTTCTGGCGTTCGCTCCAGTTCATCGATCGCTCGCCGAACAATTGGCTGAGGCCGTTGCGGCTCACGCGACACCAGTTGGCAGCGGAACGGTCGCAAGGACTCAACGCATTCCCGTTGAACGCCGCGCGGAGGCCGCTGTCATCGCGTGGATGAGACATCAGACGACACTCTACGACGAAATGAAAATTGCTCGGATCAAAGGCGAACGTCGCGAAGTCCGCCGCATGCTGGCCGACCAATCTCGTCAGTTGCTGCGACAATATCGCGATGGAATTGTGGTGCCAGCCGGCAAATGCGAACTGCAAAAATCGCTCGCAGGTGTGCAAAAAAAGCAGAACTGATGCCGGACGGCCGTCTCTTCGTTGGAGTCCAAGCCTTCAGGCTGCTTGCGATTCAGCCGTCGATCACTCATGGAATACCCGGAAGCTGACGCATTCGGCTCACCGGAAAACCCTCCAAACTGCCGCGTTCGCTTCATTTGTGATTCCCAAACAGTCTAAAGGCTGGACTCCAACCTCGCAATTGACGCCAGATCGCAGCTGCCAGTACACTTCGGCAGCGATTTTCGCAGAAAAACGGCAGATGGATCTTCCGTACCGAACTCTTCAGTCAGGGACGACACAATGAGTGCCGCTCACTCTTATCGCGCCGTGATTTCATCTGGCGACGTTGAACAATTGCGAGAAGCACGTCGCATCGTTCGTCAGGAAGCGGATGCGTTGAATCGCATGGCCGACAACCTGGACCCGAATCTCTGCGACGCCGTCCGCGCGATTCAAGCTGTATCAGGTTCTGTCATCGTGACAGGCATCGGCAAAGCAGGACTCATCGGACAGAAAATCGTCGCCACGTTCGCCAGCACGGGGACTCGAGCGCACTTTCTTCATCCAGCCGAAGCTCGGCATGGAGATCTGGGATGCGTCGGCTCAAACGATATTGCCCTGGTACTCTCGAACAGTGGCGAAACTGAAGAACTCATTACGCTCATTCCGGCGTTGAAGTCACTGCATGTTCCCATCATCGCAATGACACGAGATGACGAGAACTCACTCGCCCGTCAAGCTGATATTGTCATTCGCATCGGCAAGCATCAGGAAGCCGGAGAACTGCAACTGGCACCATCGTGCTCCACAACCGCGATGCTGGCACTCGGTGACGCACTGGCATTGGTACTCAGTCAATCGAAAGGATTCACCGCGAGAGACTTCGCTGCGTTTCATCCAGCGGGCAGTCTGGGTCGTCAATTGTGTCCCGTGAAAGAGGTTATGCGTTCAGGCAAGCAATTGCGCATTGCATCCGAAAACGAAACCGTCCGCGAAGTGATGATTTATCACAGTCATCCCGGTCGACGAACGGGAGCTGTGATTCTGACCAACGAAACGGGACGACTCACAGGACTGTTCACCGACAGCGACCTCGCACGCATGTTTGAAAACCGACGTGATGAACAGCTTGACCAGCCAATAAGGCTCGTCATGACCCGTAACCCCATCACACTCGGCTCGGACGTACTGTTGCCGGAAGCTATCCACCTGATGTCCGAACGTAAGTTAAGCGAAGTGCCAGTGATTGACATGAATCGACACCCAATCGGCATGCTCGATATTACCGACGTCCTGCAGAAGGTTGACGCCGCAGAAAATTCGACCGGCCACAGTCTCAAAAAATCCGGATCGCGTCCAACGTCGCGATCAGCTTAATTTCAATCACCGATCAGAAGACCAGAAACTTTCACTAAATTCTTCCAACAACGCCTGCGAACGAAAAAGCGCGGATTAATTTCATGTCACTCTCCACAATACCACGAGGCCCACGGACGCTGATGGTCGCCATCGCGCTGGTCGCGTTGTACGTTGGGTATTCCCAATTGACATCGCCGTGGTTAACGGTCGAGCAAAAGCAGCAGAAAGTTGTCGAATCGAAGCCTGACAAAGGGGCATCCCCAGCATTACTGCAAAGAGCCGAGATGTGGTTCAAAGAAGATCCGTGGGTGAAGACTGCCAATGCCAGATTTGGCGATAATTCACGATTCATGTACTTTCAGAATCACGAACTGTTCAACGAAGACCGCTCGATTAAAGTCGATCCCATCGCCATGTTATGGCAGGATGACAAATCAGAAACTCCGTATACACTGACCGCCCGCTCAGCGCAGTTGGATGCTACGACAAAGTTTAAGCTCGACAGCAATGAATTCGGAGCTATCAGCAGCGGCCAACTGCATGGTGATGTGCGAATCACAGGCCCTGATGGACTTCGTATCGAAGGCCGAACGTTTTCTATCTCCGACAACGCACTGAAAATCACGACCAGTCAGCCGGTGAAATTTTCCTGGGGACCACACAGCGGAATTGCTCAGAGCGGTGCGGAAATTGACTTGCTGTCGTCGGGGCCGGAAGACGAAAGAGGATTGATGGCGATCACGGATGTGCAACGTATTCGGCTGTTGGGTCGAGTTGATTGTGATTTGCTGTTTCAGGATGATGACGCTGGCCGCGAAGCCGTCAAATTGAAAATCAGCGCCGCCAACGGATTTGAATTCTTCATTCCAACACATGAAGCAACATTCTTTGGATTTGCCGATCGGGAATTGAAAGAAGACAATCAGATCATGATTGAGCGACCGACGATTTCCGGCGGACTTGATCGACTGTTTTGCTCAAAGCTGACGCTGCAGTTTCAGCCAGCCGTGGTTGAATCGGAAGAACCGACAAAACGCTCCACGAAATTGCAGCTCGCCAGTATTCAGACAGAAGGTTCAAAAGTCATATTCACTTCGCGCGAACAGAACGTGACGGCAATCATGAGTCGATTGAAATATCACATCGCAGAACGCGTGATGGAACTTTCCGGAAGTGTAGTCGCCGCCACGGGCCGTCCGAAACCCGTGCAGATTTATCAAAGTACCAGCATGCTGACCGCTGCACATGTACTGGTCGCACACGACAAAGACAATCAGATCCATACGATTCAGTGCATTGGGCCAGGGCAGATTGAGCCGTCCGATTTGCCATCTGCTCCAGGACGATCGGTAAGCGACGGAACCTTCTTTGCCAAATGGTCCGAGTCACTGGTGATGCGTCAGATGCCGGAGCAAAAAGTCACATTGAAAGGCAGCGTGGTTGTTTCTCAGTCTATCGCCGCTGACACGGATGCGACCGCCGCCGCGGAAGCCATAGCTGACGCAGGC
>JBDNFT010001292.1:0-4707 GCA_041689695.1 Planctomycetaceae bacterium
CTGCGGGCGTTTCAACTTTAAGGGTTCCGATCAGCAGAAACTGGTCGGAGAACTTTCGGGCGGAGAACGTAATCGAGTTCATCTGGCGAAGCTGCTGCGGTCTGGCGGCAACCTGCTGCTACTGGACGAACCGACAAACGACCTGGACGTTGATACGCTGCGTGCTCTGGAAGAAGGCTTGTCAAATTTCGGCGGCTGTGCGGTCGTCGTGAGCCATGATCGCTGGTTTCTGGACCGTATCGCTACTCATATTCTGGCCTTTGAACCAAACGGCAACGTCGTGTGGTGCGAAGGCAACTATGGTACCTACGAACAGCAGCGACATGAACGACTTGGTTCCGACGCTGACCGACCCCAGAATGGCCGCTTTAAGCCACTAAGCCGTTAGGCGAGCGGTGCGGCGTCAGCCCACCGGTACAATGCGATTTGGCCGAACTGATATGTCAGGTCGATGAGAAATCGTCGGGCTCCGGCAACGATATACCGGCAGTTACTGCCATCAGTGAAAGTTGTATTTGGCTTCAGGTCCATCCGCACGATCCCGGCTACCCAATTCTACCGAGGAGGTAACATGGCCGATCCCAACGAAAACACAAACTGTTTCGAATGTGAAAGTGGAGTTTGCCGCGAAGTCACCGAGCCATATGAAGTTCAGTTACCGGACGGAGACAGTTTTACCATTTCCTCTTTGTCCGTGATTCGCTGTGACGCATGTGGTGAAATCTCAATTCCCGCCGCATCGGCCAAAGTAATAGAGGCTGCGATCCTTGAATACTCAGAGACCGTGTCGGTCGAATTCCTGAAAGAGTTCCTGTCTAAGTTCAACCTCGACCAAACCGAAGCCGCAGAAGCATTAGGGCTTGGCGGGAAAACTGTGCATCGTTGGGTGCGTGGCACGCAGCGAGTCAGCCGGTCAATGGGATTCTTCCTTCGGGCAATGGTCGAATTCCCGGAAGCGTTTGAATGGATTCAACACCGCCGCTGGCGCGAGAATAATGAGGCATTGGAAAACGTCGCGGTCCAATCGGTTGAACATGTCGAAATGCCCACGTCAGCCATGCCGTAGTGCAGGTTGACGCTGGCGACCCTCTTCAGCCTGCTCCTCCGATCTGGCCGCGATCCGCTGTAGCTGGACGAACCTACGAACGACATGGACGCTGACCGACCGCCGAAATGCCGCTTCAAGCCTCTGAGCCGTTAGGCCAAAGCCACGGCGAGCGGTGCGGCGTCAGCCCACCGGTACAATGCGATTCTGCCGAGCATTATAGGATGTGCAGGAATCGCATTGTACCGGCAAGTTCGCTATTATCCTCAGGACGTCAAGAGATCTTTAAACGCTCTCAAACCACAAAGTATCCACGACGCTGTGCCGTGTCTCAACGATAGTCGTTCTTACACCAAGATTGAGTTCCTTTAGTTTCTCGACGAGCTGATCTCCATCGATCAAGTCAATTGGTGGAGCTCCATCTCTCGTTGCCTCCCGAACGGCATCCTTTGTGAAAGTGCCCGTCGTAATGAAAAGTCCTTTGTCTGTTCGACCAACCATTGCTCCACGAAAGTCACGGATTTGATTTGTAGGGACCGAGCCTTTGTATCGCTTGCATTGAAATATGACGTGAAAACTCAGTAGTCCACCGATTCGAATCGTCCCCTTTCCGTCAATGCCG
This sequence comes from Planctomycetaceae bacterium, assembly GCA_041689695.1. Classification (GTDB taxonomy): domain Bacteria; phylum Planctomycetota; class Planctomycetia; order Planctomycetales; family Planctomycetaceae; genus SXXK01. Next base: position 1,668 of record JBDNFT010001292.1, read on the forward strand.
CCGTCTCCAGTGCGACCAGTTACTTCAACATGCAGAAATCCTGACTCGCGCAGAATTCGTTGTGTCAGACGTTCAAAGGCATCCGGAGACATTGCCAGCAGCGTTGCCATCAGTTGGTCACGCCATGATTCAGCAATCTCCAGTTCGTCTTGGTCGTGCTCTTCAACGCCGATGTTCGGCTCTCGTTGCTGGCGCGATTGTTCTGCTACAAAACGCCGCACCGCCTGCGTATCAACGTCCTCGGTCTCACGTCCCTTCGCGGTCAGTGCCCACACTCCACGCGAGGAGTTCTCTAAGATTCCAAATTTTTTGAGGTATGTGCGGGCCCAAGCCAGGCGATACTCAATTTCTGTGAGTCTTCCTTTGTCTGGATTGTGGGGTATTGACAGTTGATCGTCCGAAAACTTCATGCGTTCCACGACCATTGAATTTAGTTCTTCAATAGTCGCTGAACCGCCAAGTTGTTTCAGAACGTTGATTATGGGGTTCATCATCGATTGATACGGCGGTACATGAATATCTACCATTGGTTTTCCGTCGTGTACTTCTATATGTGGAATTTTGTTAATCGTTAAATCAAGATTCGGAATCGCATTGTACCGGCAAGCTGACGCATGCCGCTCGCCGGGGCGAGTTTCGCGCGGGCGATTATGCCAATCCCGAAAGTTTCCGGCCGGTCCAGAATCCGCCGAGCAGCAGCACGATCAATCCGCCCCATGCGGGATGGCTCCACAGGCGGAAGCGGCGGATGATGGGTTCGGGGTCCGGCATCGCGGCGATGTGATCGACGAGGTTTTGAATCTCAGACACAGTCGTCAACTGGCCACGGGTGACCTGAGCGATCTCTTTCAGAACATCGACGCGGGCAGGTTGGCCGATGAGTTCTTTTTCCTGGCCAAGGACCGAGATGATCGTCTCCAGACGTCCGCCAGTTTCAGCACAACTCGTCACCAGCTTGTACTGGCCGCCTTCGGTGGGAACAAACGAACCAGTGAACAAGCCCCAGGAATCTTCGCCTGCAGGGGCAAGTCGCACGGAATCCGTTTGGCCAGATGGCGATACGATTTGAACGATCACCGTGCCTGATCGCATGGGATCACCGGCGGTGCTCATCACGTTGGCATTCATTGTCAGTACGTTGCCAGCTTCGGGGCGGTCGGGCGAATAGAACAATCGCATTGCTTCGCCTTGCGACATGTTGCGCTGGTACGCCATCCAGCGAACAACCTGTCCCCAGAAACGATAGTGATACAAGTCTTCAACACCTTTTCGCCAGCGCCAGGCTCCGTCGGTGCCCATGAAGAGAACCTTTCCCGTGCCGACCGTGCGAGTCACAATCAGGGGAACTCGGCCAAACGACGTTGAATCAGAATCGTGAGTCGCCAATACCTGGGCACCGATTTTCGCTCGTTCCGCCGCTGCGTACCACTGGAATCCAGGCAGCCCATTCCAGACACGTTCGTTCTCATTGTCTTCGGGCTCAAGACGCGTCAACAGGCTGCGGCGTCCTGCCTCAGTCAGCGAGAACCGCGCGGGGCGGGATGAGCCATGGCCTTTCGGATGTGTTTGATCCAGCACGACCGGGAGAAGTTCATCCAGTTCGCTCGTCTGCAGAGAATTTTCGAAGCCGCGAAAGCCCGGCATGAATACCAATCCGCCTGCCTGACTGCGGACCAATTGTTTGAGGTTTATGCAATCCTGCGGCGTGAGCTGTTTTGGGCCGACACCAACGTCACCAATGAAAACAACATCATATTCGAACAATTCTTTCTCGGTCGGAAACTGATCAAGGTAGCCACGTCCGCCGCCCACGGCGTCAAGATCCGGATGAAACAGTAGACAGCTCACAGACACACCGGGATCACGTTCCAGGGCATTTCGAAGGTATCGATATTCCCAGCGAGGAAACGATTCAACCACCAGCACTTTGAGTTCTTCATCGCGAATGGTAATTGGGATGCTGAGCTTGTTATTGTCGGGGAGTGTTTCGGATTCATCGATCGGGATTTCGAGCGTCAACGTGTATTCGCCGGTCTTCTCCGGTTTCCAGTCGATCGTATCCTGTTGTTGTCCCATGCCAGAAACCCGTACGTTCTTTTCGACTTTCTCGCCCCTGGTTCCTGTCAGTGTAACTTTCACATCTCGATCGGCTGGCAACCAGCTGATGATGCGAAATGGTAAGCGAAGCGACTTATTGACGACGCCGAATGTTGGTGCGTCTGATGCCGCGAGCTCCATGTCGGGCAGACGTTCTTCACTACCGACGCCAACGGCAAACACGGGAACATTTTTGACTCGCAAAGCCGACGCTGCCGAACCTGGTGACTGGCCAACGTTCCAGTCGCCGTCTGACAGCAGCACGACGCCTCGCAGGTTGGCCTGTTTTTCGGCGGTGGACTGCAGAGCCGCGCTCAGATCAGTGCCTTTTTCGCCGGTTGGAGGCTGCGACGAAAATGGTTCGAAGACGACATTCATGCGGCCTTCCAGTTGTTTCCAGAGTTCGGGTTGAATGACCGGCGTAATAGCATCTGCGCGTGACTTGGGCGTGTCGGCCGGAGATTGTGAATTGATCACGTCCTTTGTCTGCATGCTGCCGGATACGTCATGCAACACGACCAGCGTCGGCTGCTCCTTCGGTTTGATCTCCTGAGTGAACTCAGGCTGATTCAATGTGACAAGGACAAGTGCGATGAGTACGAATCGAAATAATTCCAGCCACAGCATGGACCGTGAATAGCCGCTCCGCCGCCAGCTGATGAAACAACACGCCGCCGCCGCGATCAGTACAATGATCGAAATAACGAGTGTTGTGAATGTCCAGACCAAGGTCATAGCAGGGGGTTTCAGTGAAGTGGTTTTTGATTATGTCTTAGGACTGACTTCTCCGGTTGTCCCGAAGGGGTATTCCATGTGCGGTCAGAAATGTTGTTACTATTCGGCAGGTCGAGCTTTCTGAAAATACGGTTGAGGCGGGAGCCTCCGGAGCAGAGCGTTCCAGGGCTGTAGCCCCGGATCGAGACTCATGTCCGCATCGCAGATC
>JBDNFT010001293.1:0-7245 GCA_041689695.1 Planctomycetaceae bacterium
CATCATGCACACACCATTAACCCCTGCAGCTCGACGATCCGTCGCATCGTGTCGACGAATGGCAACCGGCACCGCTGCGTCGCAAACGTGGTGTGCTTTTCTGATGTTCGCGTTGCTGCAACACGAATCACTCGCGGCTGCAGCATTGCAACGACTTGGGGTTTCCATCGAGTCACTACTGAAAGAACGGCATTCATCGCAGACTCTGGAACACGCGGCAACGCACTTGAGTTGCGATACGGACAATATCGAAACAGATTGCAATTCAAACGCGGGCTCTGTGGCTGAACTCGATGATCCACTGGAGTTCATTCAGATCCTGGACCGCGCTTCCGCACTTGCTCGCCGGGAAGCCAATTCGACAGGAGTTTCCAGCGCTCATTTGCTGGTGGCGATTTTTGAAACAAACGATGTGCTGCAACGGCAACTCCTGGAATTTGGTGTCAACCGACAAACGATCATTACGGAATTGAATTTGGAGACAATCGTCACAGGTCCGCCGCTCCCCATCGATTTCGATCTGAAGTTGTCTGATGACACGGGCTCTTCATCCTGGAATCCGCTCACGCTAACCAAGCGGACTGAATCGGCGGACGCCGCGTGGAGAATTATCGATGCAAACCTCAACCGCAGCCGCGAAGGCTTTCGCGTGCTGGAAGACTACGCTCGCTTCGTACGAAACGACGGAAATCTCAGCGGACGATTGAAGAATCTGCGGCACGAACTCGTCGCAGCCGAAAACTTTCTGCCACAACGATTTGCTGAAGAATTGAGTTCCGGCGAACCCGGCACCAGTCCTCTTTTGGTGTCTCGTGATACAGCCCACGACGTCGGCACGCAGCTTTCCACGGTTGCTGAAAATGTCCGCAACGACATGTCAGATGTCGTCATCGCGAATAGTCGTCGAGTTCAAGAATCGCTCCGTTCGCTGGAAGAATTTGGCAAGCTCGTTTCACCTCAGTTCGCTGCCACCGTCAAGCAGATTCGCTATCGCAGTTATACACTTCAACAGCAGCTTGCGATGTCTGCAGTCGGTGCATCGAGCAGCCTGCGGGACACACGAATCCAAAAACTACACAACGCGGTGCTGTATGTCTTGATCACCGAATCCGCATGTCAGCTTCCATGGGAAAAGGTGGTGGAAGCCAGTCTTCGTGGCGGCGTGGATGTTCTGCAGTTGCGCGAGAAGCATCTGAATGATCGCGAGTTGATGCGTCGATCGCGATGGATTGCAGATGCGTGTCGTGAGGCAAATCGTTTGTTCATCGTGAATGATCGCCCTGACATCGCAGTTGCCGCAAATGCGGATGGCGTGCATGTGGGGCAAGACGAATTTGCCGTTGCAGATGTCCGTGCAGTGATACGTTCAGATCAGATTGTTGGCGTTTCAACACATTCATTGCAGCAGGCACTTGAGGCTCAAACTGACGGAGCGGATTACATCGGTGTGGGACCAACATTTCCTTCGACCACAAAGTCGTTCGAAGAGTACCCCGGTTTGGAACTTGTGAGGCAAGTGTTTGGCAACGTTCAGCTTCCCGCATTTGCGATCGGCGGCATTGATGGGAATAATTTGTCTGAAGTTGTTCAGGCCGGTGGCAGTCGCGTTGCCGTGACGGCGTGTGTTTCAGCGTCGGCCGATCCCGCATCGGTGCCAGGCGAATTACGAGCGACGATAACGAAGCGGTAGGTCCTTATCTGCCGGAAAGGACTGTCTTATGTAAGTCCTTTCTGCCGGAAAGGACTTCGCGACCTGTCGCGACCTGCCACCAGATCCATGCGACTCACAGGGCAAAGTATTGCCGTTGAGCGGACGTCCGCCCTTGGGTTCGCCTTGCGGCGAAAGTCCAGCCCGGCAGGCTGGACCTGCAGAAAACACCAATGACCGCCGTTCCATTCTGCTTTGACAATTGCCTGTGTTTTGATAACCAAACGTATTACACTCAACTGACATGAACATTCTGCACACGCCCTGAGATTGAGGCCAGCAATGGTAGGTAAACCTGTTCCCCCAAAGACAACTCCTAAAGACGACACATATAAATTGGCAGAGCAAGGCAAATCTGTTTCGCCGCCGATCGCTCAGGGAGCAGCATCTACGGCGGCCGGGACCGCATTGCAGTCCAAAGATCGTAATGAATCATTCGATGCAGAGAAACCAGGCACGCCCCGCGTGAAGCCACCCGGACGATTGGTATCGCTCGATGCGTTTCGTGGCTTCATCATGATCATGCTGGCTGCCACGGGATTTGGTATCGCAGGATTTGCCGCGATCGACGATTCGTCGCCCGTGTGGCAGGTTCGCAATCATGAATACTGGAAGAGTGTCTCGTTCAGCTTCGAACATCCGGACTGGCGCAGTGCGTTTGATTATTACAAGGTTTCGTTCTGGGATCTCATTCAGCCGGCATTCATGTTTATGGTCGGTGTCGCAATGCCGTTTTCGTACGCTCGGCGATCACATCAGCAACAGCATTCGTTGTTTCGTCTTGGACTTCATGCGTTGATTCGATCTGCTGCGCTCATACTGATCGGAGTGTTTCTGCAATCGAACGGCCGTCAACATACGACGTGGGAATTTCCAAACGTGTTGTGTCAGATCGGCCTTGGCTATTTCTTCGCATGGTGTCTGTTGAACTTCAGACCGTTAGTTCAGGTCGTTGCGCTCGTGGTGATTCTTGTCGGGTACTGGGCGTTGTTCTTCTTGAATCCTCCGGCAGCGGACTACGACTATGCCGCCGTTTCGGCCAGTAAGGAAAAAGGTGAAGTCTTCGAAGGCAGGTTCGCCGCATGGTCTAAGAATGCAAACACGGCATTCTATTTTGATCGCTGGTTACTGGCACAACTGCGAACTGTTCCTGAACCGGAGGCGGCAGCCCCGGATGCTTCTGTACGGCGGACGCACTCTTCCGATTGGACGCCAGTTGTATTGACGCCGCAACCAGATGAAAAAACAAAGCAAGCTGATGAGGCTTCGACTGACGCAACTTTGCTGTTTGCTGAGCCAGCCGCTGATTCCGCGACTCCTGCAACGTCGCCGCAGGAAGCGCCGACAGAACAGCAGCCAACGCCAGAAACAGAAGAAACGCCGCCAGCAGTACAAAAGCCTGCAGAGCCTGCTGGCCCCGGTTGGTTTCGACGCGCGTTTCTGCACAACGATGTTCCCTGGAAGCCGAATACTGGCGGCTATGCGACATTGAGTTTCGTACCGTCAATCGGCACGACAATTCTGGGAATGTTGTGCGGCCAATTATTGCTGGCAGGTGGATTTTCTCACTGGAGAAAGCTCGGCGTTTTGATCGTCGCCGCAGCACTTTGCCTGGGACTTGGCATTCTGGCCGACATGACCGTGTGTCCGATTGTCAAGCGTATCTGGACGCCGAGCTGGGTGTTGTTCAGTGGAGGCTACGTCATCGGCATGCTGGCCTTGTTTTACTTTGTCTTCGACATAGCCCCGCTTAAGATTCTGGCGTTTCCATTGGTTGTGGTGGGTATGAATTCGATCCTGATGTACATGCTAGGTCAAACAATCGGCGGCTGGACAAGGAACAGCTTGATCAAAGTTCATCTAGCGGGCCTGATCGAAAACGTCTTTGGCCCAAAAGCGTTGGATCCTGAATGGTATCAACCAATCACACTCGCCACTGGCACGTTCGTGGTGTTCTGGTTGTTCCTGTATTGGCTGCATCGGCAGCGAATTTATCTGCGACTGTGACTCTGCTGGCGACTTTGCAGGACGGGACTCCAATCCCGTCCTGATCCGTGTACTTGACTTCACTTCAAGGTATTTCAAGGTGCATCGTTTCAAGGTGCATGGCCCCTGAATCCATGGCCCCTGAATCCGACTGGATGTTTACCGTGTTCAAATTTGCAGTGAGATTCGCCAGAATTCCATGCGATTAAGGGATTTCGGGCGAAATCCACCACGACAGCTATTTATTCAGCGATCCTTGCAACGGTTCCAAAAATTACGACGTCGCTAATACTCCCAGAAAGTCAACATGTTCGTTCATCAACATGCTCTGCGACACTTGCTGCGGCCTCAGCATTATTGTTCGGAATCACACTTTAAGCTGGAGATCGAAAAACTGTTTCTGCCCGCGTGGCAGTTCGTGGCAGCCAAATCGGAATTGCCAAACAGGAGATGCATCAGGCTCGCCTGAATCGCTGGCTTGGCGGCGAACCGACGTATAAATATCTGCACCGCCACATTCATCCTAACACCGTTTTGGTTTCCACAGATACCATTAATTATGCGTTAATGTATGTGCCAACTTCACCGACGACCGTGCGAATTCGCATGAGATTCTTTGCCATCCGTGAAACTCGGGGAGGATTGCTACTCGGCGCGCCAGTCGACGCCGCATATTCAGCATTTGCTCCGGACTCGATCGAAACCATGCGTTTCATTGCAATGAAGTCCATCTTTGCCGGACTTTTCGGAATTCTTGCGACGCCACCCATTGCAATTGTTGCACTGTGTGACAAACCACGGGCAGAGAGCGTGGCTGAGCCACTAGCCGCCGATGATTTGTAATAAAACACAGGCAATACCGGCGGCGAGCGCCTTGCCGCTCGCAAAAGTGTCGTTAAATTCATGCCATTGGGCCTTAGGCCGTAGGCTGGATGAGTGGGATTTGGGCGTGTCAGACTTTGAGGGGTTCAGCGGCTTGAACGACAACATCCGATAACTTGACCGCGTGTCTGAAGTTCTGGCACTTTTTATAGGGATTTCCTTTACAACTTGACCGAGAACGACTGTAGACTGCAACCCGCGGAGCACCGTGCGCGGCAAGCAGGTGCAGAATGTGTCCAACAGACGGTTCACTGTGTCGAACCTGAAGGGGAGTTTTATGCGGCATTTGGCTGGTTCTTTTTGTTCACTGGGTCTTGGATTGTCGGCTCTGTGTCATGCAGTGACGTCAGGTCATGCAGTGATGGCAGATTCGCAACCTCAGCAGCCCGGCTCCGAGGCGCTGGTGTTTCGTACCGTTCATGGGACGGATAGTCATTTTGCGGTGGCGATCAAATCGCTGCACAAAGCGACTTCCATCAATCGACACGTAATTGTTGTTGATACGTCTGCTAGTCAGACAGGACTGTTTCGTGAAAACAGTCTTCAGGTTTTGAAGTCGCTTGCGAGTGTGCTGCCTGCAGATCACCAGGTGCTGGTCATTGCGGCAGATTCGACATTTGAGCCGATGTCAGCGGACTTTGTGTCTCCGGGTTCAGCAGCGTTCACCGCAGCGGTTCAGAAATTGTCCGAACGGACACCGATGGGGGCGACGGATCTTGCAGTGTCGCTCAAAAAAGCTGTTGAGCTTGCCGATACGGACGCTCCGGCTTCCCTGCTGTATATCGGCGATGGCATGAGTTCTGCGAATCTGCTGACATCCAGCGACCTAGCGCAAATTGTCGCAACGATGAATGACGCGGAAGTTTCGTTCCATGCGATGCTGCTGGGGCCAAAGGTTGATACGGAATTGTCCGGCATCCTGGCCAATCAGACGGGTGGCACCAGCCAGCATCCGGATCATGTTTCAGCGGTTGCCGTGGCGAAAGAATTGTCCGCAGCGATTTCGATCGCTCCGGAATTCGTCAGCCATCTGTCATCAAAGAATGCTGATGTTTCGCTGGCTTGCAGCGATAAGATTGCACTCCGTTCTGATCGACACACGGTTGTCTTTGGTCAGGGAACACCGTCTCGCGAATTGACGCTGACAGCCAATGATGCCAGCGGACAATCCTGTACTTGGAAGGCGACTGCTTCGGAAAATACGGTAGGCAACGAAGTTCGAATTCTGTTTGAACGTGCAGCATCCTCAAATGGTTTGAATTCTCCAGTGGTCGGGATCGAAGGCTTGCAGTCGGCGACTTCGGAATTTGCTACATCCGTCAACCGTGCAATTCTGACAGCCAAACAACTGGCGGAAAGTGGAGATAAATCACGCGCCCTGGACGTTGCGAAACGAGCTGGCAAACTCACCGCGGGCGATATTCGTCTGACGGCAATGGTGGATGAACTCGAAAATTCTCCGGCCCCTCCAGAGCCGGCTTCAGATTTAGCAAATGGCAACGATCTGCTTGGACCTCCCGCACCAGGGGACAGCGAAGTTTTGGATCAGTCAGAAGCAAAGATTCAGGTTCGCACAGAGCAGTTGGTTCAGCAAACAAATGCAGCCATCAGAGAAGCGAAAGAGATTGCGTCGGAGCAGCCTGACTTTTCATTGACTCGTCTGAAGGACATTCTGGAAACGATCAAAGCAGCTCCGGAACTGGCACCAGAAAAACGTGACGAACTTGAACGTCGCATTGTCGAAGCCTACGCCTTTGTGCAGACTCATCGTGAAAAGGTCGCTATCGAACGCCGACAGCAAAGTGAATCCCGAGCTGTACTGGAAGCGGAAAAAAGAAATCTGACTGAAATTCGTTTGGAGGAAGAACGTCTGCAAACACTTGTCAGTCAGGTACGTGGGTTGCTGGATCGAGCATCGCATGGTGATACTGCTGCCTACGAAGATGCCGAACAGGTGTCTCGTACAGCATTGGACATGAAGCCCGGCGATGGAACGGCAACGGCAGCTCTGGTGATGTCCGAAACACTCGGGCAACTGAGCAAAACCTACCGGCTGAAGAGTCTGCGTCAGGACCGATTCCTGGAGACCTTGTACCAGGTAGAACTGTCACACGTTCCGTTCCCTGATGAGCCCCCAGTTATCTATCCACCAGCAGATGTTTGGCGTGCGTTGACTTTGACTCGCAAACGCAAATACGAATCTGTTTCATTGCGTCAGCAGAAAGAATCGGAAAAGTGGCTGGAACGCATGTTGGATGAGCCGGTGAAAAGTTTGAGCTTCCCTGGTGAGAATCCGCTGACCGACATTCTGGAACAGATCAGCAACCACTTCACGACGACTTACGGTGCTGCTGGTGGTGGTGCCGGTGCGGACTACCGCATGACAATTCTGCCTGACGTTGGAGCATTGGATGAAGACTCTGTCGTCCTGCAGGATGTAATGATTAAAGACATCGAACTCGACGGTATCACCCTGCGAAATGCTCTTGCGATCATCCTGAGCCAGACTGATCCTGAGTTAACCTACATGATTCGCAACGAAGTCATGTTCATTACGACCAAGGCTTTTGCTGAAGCCGATGAGCAATTGGCAACGCGTGTCTATCAGGTCGGCGACCTTGTCATTCCACCGATGCAACTGGGCGGCGGCGGTGGAATGGGCGGCGGAA
>JBDNFT010001294.1:0-3861 GCA_041689695.1 Planctomycetaceae bacterium
CTACAACTCTCGCATGGCGTCGATCTACGATGACGTGCGAGACTTTGTGCAGTTGCACTACTGGCTCAGCCAGAGATCCGACACGCCTTTCTGGATTGCCGCTCGCGAGGCCAAACTGTCGTCAGCTCTGAAGCCTCGTCTGGACCTGTACGACGATGCCGGATCGCTCGACGCTCTTCATCCTGAAGCGTTTCCGGAAACAAGCTATTATCACCTGCTGACTGGCAACGACAGACTGCCGCGTCGCGCGGCGGCGTTGGCCTTGTCGATTGATACGGAACAAATTCAGGGAATCCTGACGGCGATTGATCAACAAAATCAGCGAGCCCTGCGTGATTTGCCGCTGCATGAGGAAGTGCTGAAAAGAATCTGCTCGCCGCTGGCAAAAGCCTCGTAAGGAATCGACTGCGAAATGTCATCTTTGAAGTGCAGAGCGACGTAAGTCGCCCGCTCAGGAATGGAGCATTCAACGGCGACCACTCGCATGTCCCTTGTCCCCCTGTCAAGGGGGAGAAGGTGGCCGGAGGCCGGATGAGGGGGTGGGCCGGGAGTTAATGTGATGAACCAGAAAACAGTTTATTCTTCCCCCTCACCCTAGCCCTCTCCCCCCGAGGAAAACTTGCGAAGTTGGCAAACTGACTGCGGGGGAGAGGGGACATTCGCAAGACCAGCGACTGCCGTATACAGGCGGCTAGTGCCTTGCCGCTCACTGTCGCCGTAGCATTTGACCTAGGACCATTCGCACGATTCGACGTATGCTGTAAGGCTCCACTGATAGACAGGACCAGAATCCCTCAAACTTGCATGGAAGCACTCAAACAATGGCGTCGCCTCTACGCAAACTGACTCGCATCGCGTTTGTGTGTATGACGCCGGAAGTTGATAGCCACGAGCATCAAGGCGTCGAACTTCCGTCCTATGGAATCCATCGCATCCTTGCCGCTGTCGTGGCAGACCAGGAACTCTCGTCAGCCGAAACGCGGCTCTTTGATCTCGAGCGTGATGATGTCGACGGTTACGTCGATGCTCTGGCAGCATTCGAACCTCAACTTATTGGAGTCTCCCTGTTCGTCTGGTCAGCAAAGTGTCTGATCGAAGTCTCGCGACGAGTTCGCCAAAGACTGCCCGATTGCACCATCGTTTTCGGCGGACCATCCGCGCGGCCTTCGGTACTGGATCTCGAACCGTACCAGCGAGCGATTGACTATGTCGATGCCGTGGTCTCGCGAGAAGGCGAACAGGCGATCTGCGAGATTGGTCGAGCCCTCCAGAATTCCGGTTCGACACTTGATCGGTTTACAGTGTTATCCCAAGTCACCGGGCTGGAACTACCAACGCCGCTCGGATGGAAGTTTAGCGGCGTACGTCCGAAGCTGGCAAACCTGGATGTCATCGCCTCGCCCTATCAAATGGGACTGATGAGTTACGGTGCCGTTGGCTATCTGGAGACATTTCGCGGCTGTCCGATGTCCTGCACATTCTGCGAATGGGGCGCGCCGGATATCGCGCAGGGTGCATTTTCAGAAGACTATATCACCGCCGAACTCGAAGGACTCGCCGCCCATAACGCACCGGCCGTGTTTAACGTCGATGCGGGTTTGAACCTGAATGCTCAGGCATTTCGCAATCTTGTCGCAGCGGAAAAGAAAGTTGGATTTCTGAAGCAGAGCGGCCTGTGGTGCGAAATCTATCCATCGAAAATCAACGAGACCCACATCGAATTCTTATCGCAATGCGGGCCGTCGTATCTTGGAGTCGGACTGCAGTCGTTCAATCCCGAACTGCTGAAACGCATGCAGCGGCCTTACGGTCTCGAGAAATTCGGACCGGCGATTGAGCAGCTTTCCAAAGTCGCCGCCAACATCGAAGTGCAGATCATTTTTGGACTGCCGACGGATACATGGGACGGCTTTCTGGAAACACTCAACTACGCCTTGAGTCTGCCGGTGACCGTGCGGGTCTATCACTGTCTTGTATTACCTGATGCATTGTTGACACGTGGCAAAGCGGAATGGCAGATGAAGTTCGATCCTTACACGCTGTCAATGCAGTCGTGCGTCGGCTGGACCGAAACAGAACTTCTCGACATGCGTGCGATGTTGAGTCGTGAAACAATTCGCTGCGGTGGAACCTCTGGTGAGTATTGGTGGTCGTTTCCACCGTCGTCCAAGCGGCAACAGATTCCAAATCTATCGCGGTTGCAGTTTTCTCCGGCTCTGAACGACGGAGAACGGAAGAGTGCCTGACGATGCCATGATGACCCCAAAACGCAGCGGCAATCGAATCGCGTTGCTCGCCTTGTATCCGACGCCTGATCCCGCCATGCCGGAGATGATTTCCAATCACGGCCTGCGCATGATCGAAGCAACATTGCGAGCGGCAGCAATCAACGATCTTGATCTGCACATGTTTGATCTGCACGATGCGACCGTGGATGAACTCGTCGATGTGCTGATTCAGCTTGATCCGGACATCATCGGATTTTCGTCGTATTTGTGGTCGTTTCCACTTTTCGCTGAAGTCGCCACGCAGCTTCATCGCCAAGATCCAACTCAATTGATCGTGTTCGGCGGCCCCTCGGCGCGGCCAAGTATGTTCGATCAGCCGCCCTTTCGAAACATACGCGACGCCGTTGATGTGTTGATTGTCAATGAGGGCGAATTGACGTTTTTGGAAATTGTCAAAGCACCCGATCGTCGTCGCGATTCACTTGGATCAATTCGCGGTATAGCTCAATGGTGTGGAGACACCTGGCGTGAAACTCAAACACGGCCTTTGGCGGATTTGAATCAACTCCCGTCACCGTATGTCATGGGCCTTGTCCCACCAGGCGGCCTTGGCGTTCTGCAGACCTATCGCGGCTGCCCGTATACGTGTTCATTTTGCGAATGGGGCGCGATGGAATCGCCCAAACGGGTTCGATCGTCGGACAATCTCGCGGAAGAATTTCTCGCGATGGCAGCGAATCAGGTCACTGGAGCATTGCTGGTCGATGCTGGTTTGAATCTGAATTCGCGGGCGTTTGATCAACTGGAAATCGCCGCCGATCAGACCGGTTTCTTTCAAAATCGCAAACTGATCTGCGAAGTTTATCCTGCGAAAGTGACCGATCAGCATATCCGATTTCTCTCCAGCGTCGGCCAGCCTCTTGTGGGTGTCGGCCTGCAATCATTTGATAACGAAGTCCTGGCCCATGTGGAACGATCGTTCGACGAAGAACGCTTCGAGTTCAACATGCAGCGACTCACAGATGTCGCTCGCGTCGCCATCGAAATTATCATGGGTTTACCTGGTGACAGCCCGGAACAGTTCCGCCGCAGTTTCCACCGTGCCCGTTCATTTCCCTGCGCATTGCGAGTCTACCACTGCTGCGTGCTTCCTTCTGCATTGATGGTCCGTTCGCCGCCGGAACACGCCATAAAATATGACCCCGTGACACTCAAAATGCGATCATGCCTCGGCTGGACTGAAGAAGCGATGCGGCAAGAATGCGAATTTCTGAATCAACAGACACGAAGCGACAGTGGACAAATTGGGGACTACTTCTGGGTGTTTTCCAGTCCGCAGGATCAATCCGTCAAAATCACTCAAAGTGCCACAGCGTAAATTCCACGGTGAGGAAAGAATTGGTAAGACTAAGCATCCACGCACAAATGATCGAGCATAATTCGTTTAACGGCGAGCCGTAGGTGTACGGCAAATTACAAGTACACGGGTGTTTTTTCGGCCCCACTGGCCCTGTGCCAGTGAACCGCAGGTTTGGAAACTAAGCAGGAGCGGCACGAACGCAACAGGTCTGCCCCGACTGGCTTTACGCCAGTGGAACAGAGGTTTGACAACTGCGATGAACGACAACGCACA
>JBDNFT010001295.1:0-2097 GCA_041689695.1 Planctomycetaceae bacterium
CCCGGCAATCAAACGCCGCTGGGCGACCACGTCATGACGCTGCCTGCTGGTCCTCCAATGGCCACTCTGGTGTCGCTCGACGAAAAGTGGCCGGACAAGGCACCTCGTGAGAGCGGATTTCATTTCAAGGGATACACTCTCGATCCGGGCGGCGTGCCTAGTTTCAGGTATCAGTGGAATGAACTCAGCATTACGGATTCGATCATGCCTTTTGTGGCGAGTCCCGACAACGGCTTGCAGCGAACTCTGGTTGTCAAATCGACCGGCCGCATTGAGAACGTCTATCTGCTAATCGCGGTGGATCAAAAGATTGATGTCGTCGATGGCGTGTTTGCTGTCAACGGCATGAAATTAAAATTCGATGGCGTCGAACCGATCGTCAGAACGATCGATGGACGACAGGAATTGCTCGTGCCGGTGCAAGCGACTGCAGAAGGCCAAGCGACGGTTCATTATACGATTGTTTGGTAAAGTATTGGTTGGATGGATCTCCAGACCCATCCAGTGGATTCATGTCAGGACGGGACTGGAGTGCCGTCCTACGGTTGGCGAGAATTCCACGCAACATGAGACATATGAAATCTGAAAGCTCATCCATGGAAATCAATAAAATCATCTCCGCCGTATTTCTCATGGCGATTTCATCTTCCCTTGTCATAGCTCAGGACGCTGCCGCACCAAAGGAAGATGATTTCTACCAGCTCACAAAATTCCAAATCCCCAAAGGCATCGTGCTGGAGGCTGGCGCGATCGAACCGTTGCCTGATGGCACTCTGGCCATTGCGACTCGCCGAGGCGACATTTACCGCGTATCAGACGCATGGGGCGACAATCCGGAAGCCGCGAAGTTCGAACTGTACGCCCAGGGAATGCACGAAATTCTTGGCCTGAGTTACAAAGACGGCTGGCTCTATGCCACACAACGCTGCGAGGTGACTCGTCTTCGTGACACCGACAATGACGGCAAGGCCGACGATTTTGAAACCTTCAACGATAGCTGGAGCATCAACGGCGATTATCACGAGTACGCCTTTGGTTCGCCGTTTGATAAGGACGGCAACATGTGGGTGACGCTGTGCCTCACCGGTTCATTCGGAAGCGATTGCCCCTGGCGCGGATGGGCCGTGCGAATCGATCAGAATGGCAAGATGACGCCAACCTGCAGTGGTGTCCGATCACCAGGCGGTATTGGCTTCAATGCCGAAGGCGACGTGTTCTACACCGACAATCAGGGACCATGGAACGGCACATGCAGTCTGAAATGGCTGCGACCTGGATCGTTTCAAGGCCATCCTGGCGGCAATCGCTGGTTCTCGCTCACCGAGGGCGGCAAGGATTCAGCTCCGACAGAACCAGTCAGCGGCAGTCGCATCATGACAGAGGCCGATAAAATTCCGGAATACGAACCGCCAGTAATTCTGTTCCCGTACCAAAAGATGGGGCAGAGCGCAAGCGGCATTGCGTGTGATGTGTCTCAGGGGAAATTCGGACCATTTGAGAACCAAATGTTCGTTGGCGATGTCACTCACAGCACGGTGATGCGTTGCTTTATCGAAAAAATCAACGGCCACTATCAAGGCGCGTGTTTTCCGTTTCGCGAAGGTATCAGCTCCGGGACCTTAGCACTGCGAATGACGGACGACGGAACGATGTTTGTCGGCGGTACAAATCGCGGCTGGGGCTCACGCGGGACAAAGCCGTTTTCGCTGGAACGTCTGCGATGGACCGGCAAAGTACCGTTTGAGATTCAGGAAATGCGAGCGAAATCGGATGGTTTTGAATTGGTCTTCACAGAACCGGTCGATCCTGAGATCGCTCGCAAGCCGGAAACATGGACGATGGAAACGTACTGCTACATTTTTCAGTCGTCGTACGGCAGTCCGGAAGTTGACCACACAAAACCTGTGATCAGCCAGATCGATGTCGCAGCGGACGGCAAATCGGTGAAACTCAAAGTCGATGGTTTGCAGCGCGGACATGTGCATGAACTGCATGCTGACGGATTGCGATCGGCCAGCGGATTGCCGTTGCTACATCCTGTGGGCTATTACACATTGAACTATATACCTTAAAACATGTAGGACGGGTCTCCAGACC
>JBDNFT010001296.1:0-3527 GCA_041689695.1 Planctomycetaceae bacterium
CGGACGAAATCGATACAAAGGGATTTTATCGTCGATTCATCGTGCGCAGGCTGATCATCGATTCGCTGATCGACTGGATTCATCAGGACAGCGAGACCGCCGATCCGGAGCGATTATTTGATGCATCGGCAGTCCTGGCAGGCACGATCCTGATGGCATCAGCGATCAGCGGCTCCGGTCCGCAGACTTACGATTCCAGTGTTTCACTCACATCGCTGCTTCCGATCGTCGCACGTCAGCGTGACAACTTCTATCAGCGTCTGCTTGATACCGCAAAAGGTGAACGGGCAAAGCGACTGAAAAAACTTGCCAACGAGTCACGCCAGCCATTTGGCCATGTGCGACATGAACTGAACATGTATCTTTCGAAGTATGGTGCCGACCAGGTTCAGCATCGTCACCTGTCGTGGATGTTCGCACGGATGGGTTTTGAAGAAGCCAGTTGCGAAGAAGCCTCCGTTATCCCATGCCTGAGCGCTCGGTTTGAATCTGAGATTCAGTCAAGACTGGTGATGGTGCCTCGTCTTGTCCGCAGCGGCGAACTGGACACCGCGCGGCATTTACTAACAGAAGTCGTTGATTTGCTGCATCGAGGTATCCAGTGTGGCGGTCTTGTTGATCCATGGAATATCCTTGGTTTTCAGGGACTGTTTCCGCTGTTCTTCACCCGTGAAGATTCCATTCCTGACTCACGCGTAGAAGTTTTGCTGGACATCATGGGGCAAATTTTCGATGCCTGCACTCTGGCCATGAGCGAAGCGGCAGCGGCAGGCCGAAAGGATTTGCACGACTCGGTGCTGAAAGACTTTAGAGATCTGGCTGAAGAATGGGATCGTTACGCCACGACCACAGTGAACGATCTGACGCACGTCGAAGGCATGAAATCTGTCGAAGCCGCAACGCAGGTGGCACGCGTCCTCGCGGAATGGCGAACGGCTGGCGAATCAGCGGGTGACATCTCCTTCTGGCGTCAGCACGTCGAAGATTTCGATGCGACAAGCAGTTTCGCTCAGGTCGTCACTGCGTTGCTGGATCGCAAGGACCATGTCGCCGCAATGGGTTTGCTGATGCAGTGGCTCAGCCGATCAGAAACCGTGCCTCTTGAGAATGGCCCGCATTCAATTCATCGCTTACTGCATCGCTTGCTGCAGTGCATTTGTGATCAACCCGAACCCGACAAACGCTGGAACAATCTGCGGCGGCTGTTTGCGTTTATGGAAGCCAATGCCGGAATATCCTGGGAAATTCCAAGTCTGGGCGAGTTCGCTGAACTCCACAAAAAGGGACTCAAAGGCGGCAAAGAAAAACGTGATGATCTGGACCTGGAACACCTATTCGACGCCGAAGAATCCGAAGACAATCTGTTTGATGCCGCCTGGGAAGATGTGACGTTTAAGGATTCCACGGACGACGGCAATGCATCAGACACCATGGACAGCAGTGCAGGCCCAGGGACAACAGAATTTGAAATGCTCTACCGTCAGATTGAGCCGCGTCTGAAGTTCCTGCACACCGTCGGATCACTCTGGGGCATCGCAGCCGTTTGGGTATCACGCTCCGCTGCCACGTCGGCGGCGACGTCTGCCAACTCACCGCCGGAATCTGCTGTGTCTGCGGCCGCCGAAGCTCAAAAAGAACATTTGCGCGAATGGCTGGCATCGATTCGCAGTCGCCTGACTGGCCTCAGTGAACTGGTTCGGGAAGTTCGTGACTACGAAATTTCCGTCCATGGATCTGGTCTGGAAGGAAATATCGAATACGACATTCAGATGCAGTGTCGCCTGCTGCTCATGCAAAACGCACTTTCAACAACAGTTGAATTTCTGATGGCCGAACGCCTGATCGGTGCTGTGATTGCCGAAGAACCGGATGGCGGTAACGATAAAGATTCATCGCTTGATCGCCAATTATCACGCATGTTTACCGCCGTGTTCGCTCAGGATGTTGCAGCCGCGAAGAAATGTTTTCCGGCACTGTGTAAAGAACTGAAACGGCGACCACTGCTCTACGTACCATTCGAAAACGGCGGTCAGCCAGCGGCCATTCTGAAAGCCAGAATGCTGCAGTCTGTCATTCGAGTCCTGCTCAGTCAGTTGCCACGGCTGGGCATGCTGGAAGAAACATTTGAACTGCTGCAAACCTCGCTGCAGATGGAACGCACACTGCGTCCGTCGGGACAGGCGGTGACCGAATTCGATCGCTTGTTCCGGATTGGGCTCAGTAGCTCGGTGGAGTGCATTTTGAATTCCGCCAGTCGCTGGAAATCCGAAGGCGTGCGTCGTGTCCAGTCGTTGCTGAAGCGAATTCAAAAACTGCTCGATTCCTATTCTGATTTGTGGACACGGCACAGCGGCTCTATGCGATTGTCGATTGTCGAAGATCTGCACGATGACGAATTCGCAAATGAAGTGAAGGAGTTCATCGAAAAGTACGGCGAAGATTTATTCCACACTCGGATGCTGACACTTGGCAATGCTCGCGCAATTCTGCATCACGGTGCAGAAACGATGTTCGACGAATTGCAGGAAACGGTCGCTCTGACACAAACTGTCATGCTGCTCGAAGATTTTGAATCCGGTGGGATCGATCGCGAAGACGCAGCGGAACTTGCAGAATTTGTCTACAAATGTGTTGTGGATAACTTCGACCGCTTTCTGGAATACAACACCACAACGACGCACTCTGACTACGGCAATCGACTGTATTGCCTGCTTGACTTTCTGCGGCTTGAGGCACTCTACGATCGATTTGAATGGAACACGATTCCGTGGCAGGTCGCTCACGAATCAATGGTCCGCAGCGGTGATCTGGAACTTGCAGCCGGTGTGGAAGAATTCGTAAACGACGAATCCCGAAGCATCGCGAATTCGTTCGTAGAAGAACTTGAACAGTTGGAAACCGAATACGGCGTTCGTTTGCCAGCACTCCACGATCATGTTGGCGAACGCATCATCGGTGCGCTGGCACAAAACCGCATGGCCGCGCTGGTGTCACGTTCATGTCCGGGAACTCCGGGATTCAGTCAAGCGGAAGTGGAAGCGAATTTTGCATCTCTGCGAACTGAAATCGCCGACTTCATGGGCAAGCGCATTGGGTCCGGAATTGAACCACCGGAATGGATGCAGCGACTCGCGGGCGAACTGGATCGAGTCCAGGACGGTCGTCCCGGGGCTCTCTCCGATTCTCTGATGGACGGTGACTTCCAGAAATTGACTCAGCGTGCCATTGACCAGCAACTTTCCGGCATCACAAAACTCAACGATGCCGCAGGTTCGGGGATGTGACTGCCCAAACCGGCTCGGCATAGCGAAAGCTCTTACGCTGAATTCCTTTCGAGGTATTCGATCACGTCGGTTTTTTTGTTTAGGGCAACGTGAACCCGTGCGATTCTCCGCAGCAGTAAGCACCTATGCACAAAGAAATTGGCAAAACCTCGTTTCACCGTCTGCCGCAGGAGTACGTTTTTGCGCCCTTGCGTACGCCTGTCGGCTAACGGTTCAACACTTAAACTTATGTGCCGGTGCTTA
>JBDNFT010001297.1:0-2456 GCA_041689695.1 Planctomycetaceae bacterium
AACCGAAGCCTGGGTCATTCTCGATGCTCAGCCAGAAAGCCGCATCTGTGCAGGCCTGAAATCCGGCGTGGATGCTGCTGCGTTGCGCGAAGGATTGCAGTCCGGCAACATCGAAGACCTGCTGCACATGATACCGGTGAAGTCCGGCGATTGCGTGTTCGTCCCAGCTGGTACCGTGCACGCCATCGGACCTGGCATTCTTTTGGCTGAAGTTCAGCAGCAAAGTAACCTCACGTTTCGGCTCTATGACTGGGGACGAGTCGATGCAAATGGCCAGCCTCGCGAGATCCATGTCGAACAATCCATCAAATGTACGGACTTCGCCCGCGGCCCTGTGTTCCCGGTGACGCCTGTGACTCTCTGCGATCAGAACCATGTTTTCGAAGAACTCGTCCGCTGTGAATACTTCGTCATCCGCCGCCATACTGCACTGGAGCGGTTCGAAATTTCTACGTCCGATCAGTTTCGCATCCTGATGTGTCTGAACGGACGGGCTGCAGTAAAAACACCCGGCGGAAACCGATCACTTCGGGGCGGCATCACGATGCTGATTCCGGCCGAATCCGGCGTCGTTGAAATTATCCCTCAGGAACGATTGAAGTTGCTTGAAATCCTTTGTCCGTAGGCTGACCTGGTCCAATCGGTAGACTGATCAGTCTTATCCGTCGGATCAGACAAATCAGGCTGATCTATCAACAGTACACGGAACACTTCCAGGACCCACAAAATGCCCGCTCAAATCATTGATGGCAAAGCCATCGCTGAATCTGTTCGCAACCAGGTTGCTGTGGAAACTCAGCAACTGCTGAGTGACACAGGAATCATTCCGCATCTCGCGGCCGTCCTTATCGGCAATGATCCGGCCAGCGAAGTCTACGTTCGCAACAAAGAACGTGCCTGCCAGAAAGCCGGGATGAAGAGCACGCTGCATCGGCTGGATGCTGCAACATCTCAGGTCGAACTGTTGACTCTGGTCGATACACTCAACCGCGATGACAGCGTGCATGGAATTCTGGTGCAGTTGCCGCTGCCGAAACATCTGGATTCGATGCAGATTCTTGATGCAATCCTGCCCACCAAAGACGTCGATGCCTTTCATCCTGAAAACACAGGTTTGATGCTGCAGGGTCGGCCAAGATTTCTGCCGTGTACTCCCGCCGGCATCATGAAGATGCTGGAAGTAACAAAAGTGCCCACTGCTGGCCGCCATGCAGTGGTGATAGGTCGGAGCGACATTGTCGGTAAGCCCATGGCCGCATTGCTTGTGCAAAAAGGCATTGATGCCACGGTCACGATCTGTCACAGCCGAACCGCAGACATCGGTGCGGTTTGTCGCACGGCCGATATCCTGGTTGCTGCTGTCGGAATCCCGGAATTTGTGAAGGGCGACATGATCAAGCCAGGAGCCGTCGTGATTGACGTTGGCATCAACCGCGTCAATGAACGACTGGTTGGCGATGTAGATTATGCGGCGGCCAGTGCGGTTGCATCTGCCATCACTCCCGTTCCCGGCGGTGTCGGACCGATGACGATAGCAATGCTGCTGCAAAATACACTGACGTCCGCCAGGAGCTTCAGTAGAATACGGTAAGGATCGCTTGATCAAATAAGTCAGCGGCAAGGCGCTAGCCGCCGGTGACATCAACTGCCGTATACCGGCGGCCAACGCCCGATGGTACTTACTTTGTGGAAGGGGTTATTTGCTGATTCTGACGCTATGAAATGCTTAACGGCGTTACCCCTCCCCCAACGCATTCGATTTTCCAATTTCACAACTCTTCCTTCGCGGGGAAAGCCCTGGAACGAGTCGCCAAAAAACTTCACCCCACAAAACTAAGGCAACCCATTCAGTTTTCGTAGCACCCATTCTGATGTCAACAGCGAAAAGAAGATCACCAACACAATCCAATGATCCCACAAGGTACGTTCTTTGAGTTTCTCTTCCGGCTGGTCCTGCGGCTGAATCAGCGAAACCAGTCGCTCAGCTTCGAACGGTTCGACGACCGCCCCGTTCGTGAGTTCGGCAAGCTGAGTCAAGAGTTCACGATTGCAACTGACGTTCGCTAATTCCTGAGACACCTGTTGTCGAACCAGGACTTCGTTGAAGATCGATTCATCAATTTTCACTCCGCCACCCGTGACACGCAGTTGAACCTTCCACGCGCCGGCAGAAAGTCGCGGCAGTCGTCCAACGAAACGTTCCGGAGCATCGGCCACTGCTGTCAGCACTGTGATATGCTCCGTGGGCGTTGAGGATTTATTCGAATCAGAATCTTTCTTATCCCCCGCATCTGCAGCACCCGTGGCTGGGGCATTCGTCGCAGTAGCAGCACGCTCCACCAGAGTTGCCACGACCTCCACAACCGCGCCCTGCATTTGCGGTAGCAGTTTGGGATTCCAACGGACCATCGCTTCGATTATTTCCGATTCGTCGATCACGACGTCAGAAAGCGACA
>JBDNFT010001298.1:0-4011 GCA_041689695.1 Planctomycetaceae bacterium
AACGGCGTCATTCGATACGGGAAAGAAGGATCGACGTTTTGTGCATGGAGGAAATAGCCTTCAGGAGCGTGCGATTCCGGTGCTGACGGTGCAGTATGCTCGTGGCGCGGGCGGCACAACCGTTCGCTATCAGATCAACGCGACTGCGGGCCGCAAAATGATGGGGATGCATGCCATTCAGGCAACCCTGATTCCGGAATCGTCGTCGCTGGGACTCAAATTCGGCGGTGCTTCACGGATGGAGCTGGGGTTGCGGGCGACCGATGGAGAAAAAGTGCAGATTACCCTGATGGCCGTCTCCGGTGGTGCCACGCTGGACGGCAGCTCCATTTTGGCAACAGAGGGTGAAGCGTTTGAAGTTTACTTCCGCGTGACAGGTCCTCAGGACGCTCGCGTGCGAATCGAAGTCTTTCACCCGGGTTCCAGTGAATCCGTAGCCCCGGGCATTGTAGCGGAACGCTTCGATGTGACTCCTGAGCTTCGGCCAGTTGCAGACACCACGCCTGTTGTGACAGGAAAGTCGGCCAAACGACCGGGTACCGTAGAAGCGACGGAAGCCACTTGGTTGCAGGATTTCACACAGGATGGAGTCCGCCGAGTTTTACGGCACCTGTGGGAACATTCGGTTGTTGCCGAGTCGGAACTGGAGTCCATGCTGGGGTCTCCTCGTGAGGCTCGACGGTTCGCACGCGATATCGACAAGTATCTGAGTCAGATTCCATTCACAATTCGAGTGGAAACAGTCTCTGGAATCAAACGCTACGTGCGTGAAGGAGGTGCATCGTGAGTACTCTGACCAACCGGGACATCCAGCATATCTTTGAAGCACTTCGGAAGGGTCTTGTCCCGGAGCGAGGGATCGATAACTTTGCTGTGGGGATTGAAAAGCAGCGAAGCGAAATTCACCGGCAATTGGATCTGATCTCCAGCAGCGAAGGTTCACTGAAGTTCCTGCGTGGGGGTTACGGCTGCGGTAAGACGTTCATGGCGCGACTCGCCCTGCTGGATGCTCAGCAACAGGGTTTTGCGACCAGCTTTGTGGTCGTCTCAGACAGTGATCTACACTTCCACAAGTTTGAAGACGTCTACAAGCGTGTGCTGACGGAACTGGGAACATCCACGTGTCCTCGCAGTGCTCTGAACGATATTCTCGACCGCTGGATCGGCTCCGTAGAAGATCAATTGATTAGTGCCGGTGAAGATCCGGATGCTGATGACTTTGACCAAAAGGTGCGGGCTCGATTGAATGACAACCTGGTGTCGTTGACTGGTGGCAAGGCTCCTCAGGATTTTGTGCGAGTCATCCAGACAATTTTCGATCTCAAGCAAAAGGGCGCTCATTCTGACGCCGGGGCACTGATTTCATGGCTCTGCGGCAGCGGCAACGTGGCTGCCAGCGTCAAGAGGATGGCGGAGATCAAAGGTGAGATCGGAGGACGCGAAGCCTTGGATTATCTGCGAGGTGTATTGGAGATCGTCAAGGCTGCGGGTTACAAGGGCTTGGTGATCGTAATCGATGAAGCAGAGACAATTCTGCGCATGCGACAGGACTCACGTCACAAGTCGTTGAACGGAATTCGACAGATCGCCGATGCGGCGGGAGCGTATCCGGGACTGCTGTGGATCTTTACGGGCACCCCGGATTTCTTTGACTCACGCCATGGCGTTGCAGGCTTGGCCCCATTGCATGATCGCATTCAGTTCATGAAGCAGGACCGATTCGCCAGCACTCGACAGCCACAGCTGGAACTGACGCCGTTTGATGCGGCTCGACTGAAAAATGTCGCTGTGCAGCTGCGTGAGATATTTCCGGCGGCGGATAAGACCCGATTGCGGGAACGCATTAGTGATGAATTCATCGATCGGCTTGTGAAAGAAGTCACAAAAGGCTTTAAAGGTGATGTGGGTGTCGTTCCACGCCAGTTCCTGCGGGCGTTTGTGAACCATATGGATCTTGTGGATCAGAATGAGGACTACGATCCCATGGAGGTGAAAGGCTTTGTGCCTGCAGATCTGAAAGACGAAGAAAAACAGTACATGGATGGCAATCCTCCGGCGATTTCGGACGAGCCGAACGAACCGGTGCCTGTGGAGGAAATCTGGTGAGCATCTTCGCACGGCTGGCTCCACGCCTGCAGGAAGCCATTGTCGCCCGACTTGGCTGGTCCAGTCTGCGGCCAGTTCAGGAGCTGGCTGGAGAAGCATTGCTGGCCGGTAAGAACGCTGTCGTTCTTGCACCGACCGCAGGTGGCAAGACTGAAGCATCCATGTTTCCGACGCTGTCGAATCTGGTCAGTCATCAGCCGCAGGGTGTCGGTGCAATCTATGTGGCCCCAATCAAGGCATTGCTGAACAACCAGGCGGATCGCCTGGGCCTGTATACCGAGATGGTCGGACTGCGACGATTCGTCTGGCACGGTGACACGACCAGTCATGAACGAAAGAAGTTCCTGAAGGATCCGTGTGAGTTGCTGATGACGACTCCGGAATCACTGGAAGTGATGCTTGTATCCGAGAGTGTGGATAACAAGTCTCTGTTCGGTGACTTGCGAATCATTGTCATTGACGAGGTGCATGCAATCGCCGGGACAGATCGTGGTGCTCACCTGATGAGCGTCATTGAACGCCTGGCGAAGATCTCCGAACACGATCTGCAGCGAGTCGGGCTGAGTGCGACGGTTGGCAATCCTTTGGAGATCCTGAAATGGCTTCAGGGTTCGTCGCGTCGCGAATCTGTTGTGGTGGATCCGCCGAAACAGCCTGGACGACGGCAGCTTTTGGTGACTTATCAGCCGCAACTGGGGCAAATGGCAATGCAAGCCGCCACGATGAGTCAAGGCTGCAAGAGTCTGTTCTTTTGTCAGTCACGTTCGGTAACAGAAGCCATCGCGGAATACATGCGGCGTGCTGGTACCGCTGTCTTCGTCCATCACAGCGCTGTGTCAAAGGAAGAACGACAACTGGCGGAGCACGAGTTCAATCAGGGGTCGAATGCCTGCATCGTGTGTACGTCAACGCTGGAGCTGGGGATTGATGTCGGAGACCTGGACAAAGTGCTGCAGGCCGAAGCTCCATCGACCGTCAGTTCATTCCTGCAGCGAATGGGAAGAACTGGACGCCGTGCCGGGCAGTCTGCCAATACGACGTTTTTCTGCTCCACCAACGATTCCGTGCTGCAAGCGATCGCTCTGATTGAACTGGCAAAGGCCGGGTGGGTTGAGAACGTTGCAGTCAGTAGTCGTTGCTGGCCAGTCATGATCCATCAGCTATTGGCAATGTCTTTGGCCGGAAACGGAATTTCGCCATCAGATGCGTGGAGTCATTTTCAGACGGTTCCCGACTTCAAGGGAATCTCAAAGGAGGAGTTTGACCGTCTGATCGACTGG
Organism: Planctomycetaceae bacterium; assembly: GCA_041689695.1. Classification (GTDB taxonomy): domain Bacteria; phylum Planctomycetota; class Planctomycetia; order Planctomycetales; family Planctomycetaceae; genus SXXK01. The sequence goes on from JBDNFT010001298.1 coordinate 3,387, forward strand.
CTGATTGCGGACAATTCCATGATCCTGGTGAGCGGCGTGCTGGTGCTGGGGCCAACCGCCCAGCGAAGATTCGGTCGCCGAAACTTCATGGAACTTTACGCTGTCTTCAGCAGCCCTCAGAGTTATGCAGTCCACACCGCCGCCGATCAGCCGCTCGGCACACTCGGACAGGATTTCGTAGACGGCCTCGTGGAAGACGTCAGCTGCTTTCTACTGGGAGGCCGCGCTTGGGCAGTCACCTTCATCGACCACAAGGAGCGAGTCGTTAAGGTCACAACAGCCCCGCGAGGCAAACAACCAACCTGGGGCGGTTTCCTGCCACAGTTCATTGGTGAAGGGCTGTGTTCCAGAATCCGTGACGTCCTCGCGTCATCCGAGCATTACGCCTACCTCGACACCGACTCTCGCCGTGAACTGGACGACCGTCGCCAGCAGATGCAACCCATTCTCACCGGGCAGAGCCCACACATCGATACGCAGGATGCCGACATTCACTGGTGGACATTTGCGGGCGGCAAGATCAACTCAACGTTCCGCTATGCCCTGCTGTCACTGTTTCCAGACGCACGCATTATTACTGACAACTTCCGCTTACGACTGTCCGCCGAAGGACTGACAGAAGCCC
>JBDNFT010001299.1:0-3219 GCA_041689695.1 Planctomycetaceae bacterium
ATAAGTGAGCCGTGTCTTCAACAGGCAGATTCTGAATGCGTTTGCCTTCGACAACCTGCAGTTCTGTGATGTTACCGAGCAGAAACCTCAGGATATCCACAGAGTGCGTACCGTTGTCGATCAGGACGCCGCCGCCGCTGATGGCTGGCTGGCTGTTCCAGCGTTTGGACATGTCGCAGAATCCTGCGAATGTGTTTTCATAAAGAATGATGTCGCCGAGAATACCGGAATCCACGATTTCGCGAGCCTTCTGGACGTCGGCGACGAAGCGGAATTTTGAGCCCATTGAAAAAACGACGTGGCAGCGTTCAGCCGTTTCAGCCATCCGAATGGCGGCTTCGGTCGTGATGGCCAGCGGCTTTTCGCAAAGGACGTTAACGCCCTGTTCCATTAACCGAATGCAGACTTCAGGATGAGTCGATGGCGGTGTGCAGACAATAGCGGCCGTTGGCTTCAGTTCGTGAACCATCGTATCGATGTTGTCGTAGCCAGGCGCCTCGACCATCGCAGCAACTTCGCGAGCGGATTCGATGCGGATGTCAGCCACGCCGACTAGCTTGTACGGCAGCCCCTGGACAAATGCCTGAGCGTATGATCGAGAAATACCGCCGGCACCGACGATGACAAAAGTTGGTTCGATACGACTAATCATGGGTGGCACCATTTGTGTTTTGTATTTTGATAAAGCGTTTAGAAAAGACCCAATGACCAATGAAGTCCCCCCGGCATTCAAAGGTCATTGGGATCTTGTAGTTTTCAAACTCGTACCGGGGCTCCAGCCCTGGAACGCACTGTTTCGGAGGCTCCTGCCTCCCCCTGCTGCTCGCAAGACTGGAGCCTTGTGTGCAGTGCGTTCCGAGGCTGGAGCCTCGGAACAAGATGGATGCCGTGATTACACAGTGACTTTCGTCGTCAATGACTTCACGGCATTGCGGATGTTCGATGCGAGATATTCAATATGAATATCGGTGTATTTCTCGTTCCATGGCAGCACGAGAACATGTTCCAGAGCGTTCCATGTGCCTTCGAAATGGCAACGGCTGTAGTTCGTTGCTTCTGGACGAGCAAGAGTGAATGGCCAACGGCTGGTTCCGAATGTCACCTGATTCTTGATCACCTGACATTCAAACGCGGGCTTCTGGATATAGCGCGGAGCACACAGAATTCCGAACTCTCGCAGTGCTTTGCCGAGGGCCACAGTTCCGCCCGGAATGATGTTTTCGTTAACTCGCAGGCAGTACTTCCAGAACGTGTGTACGCTGTTTTCAGTGATCTCTGGAGTTTCAATTCCAGCGATGCCAGCCAAAGCTGTCGTCAACTAGGCCGCCGTGCGGACGCGTGATTCCACCACTGCATCCAGTTTAGACAATTGCGCCACAGCGACAGCACCCAGAAGTTCGCTCATGCGATAGTTTGGAGCCACGAAATAGTGGTCAGCATTCGCGTCGCCGTAACCCCAGGCTTTGTTGATAAACAGGAATATGCGACGAGCAAGTGCTTCGTCGTTCGTTGTTACAATGCCGCCTTCGCCGGTCGTGATATGCTTGCCCTGCTGCAGGCTGAAGCAACCAATCGCGCCGATTGTTCCGACGTATTGATCACGGTATGTGGTCAGGTATGACTGAGCACAGTCTTCAATGACTGGAATGCCATGACGGTTTGCCAACTCCATGATCGGAGCCATGTCGCATGGATTGCCAAACAGGTGCGTGACCATGATGGCCTTGGTTTTCGGACTGATGCACTTCGCGATTGTCGCTGCAGTCACGTTGTACGTGTGAGGATCGACGTCGCAGAAAACCGGAATCGAACCCTGATAAATGATTGGTGTAATCGCGCCCATGTCGGTGATTGGCGTCGTGATGATTTCGTCGCCTGGTTCCAGATTCAAGCCTGCCACTGCACAATGGATCGCGGCTGTTCCGCTGGAACATGCGTATGCGAATTTCGCTCCGATTTTTGCAGCAAAAGATGTTTCGAGTTGTTTAACAAAATTGCCTTTGGTGCTCGTGAGCGTTCCGGTTTCCAGACACTGACGAACTGCTTCCAGTTCTTCAGGTCCAAATGTGCGACCAGTGGAATCCTGATCGGATGGAAGACTGATACGTTCGGTCATTGCAGAGTCTTTCTTTGGAACTGAAGGCATTGGAAAACAGTGATTTTGTCTAACGCTGCTCAGTGCGAGCCAGGCAGACTTTGACGCTTCTCTACGAGAACTTTCGAAAGCAATCGCAGATGACTGAAGATCGTACGAACGGTCTTCATCTTGGAGAAGCCGAACAGCCGAACTTCAAGAGTCGCCGGATGTTCGACAATCATGCGTCCATGCAGACTCAACTGCGCAGCCAATTCGGCAGTGCCCAGAAAGCCATTTTCGTGCAGCGGCAGATCGACGATCTGCAACTTGCGATAGATGCGAAAACAACTTGTCCATGTCGATAGTTTCTGCTTCAACAGTCGTCGATACATCATGGATAAGGTATGCGAAAGAACCAGTCGCCAACGCGGCACGTTGCTGACTTTTCCGTCGCGGTGATACGGCGATGCTGTGACCATCGCTACGTTCTTTGTCATCAAAGGCAGCATGTGCTGCAGTTCCAGTGGATCGTAGGAGCAGTCGCAGTCCATGGATGCGACAACATCAGTTTTGGCAGCATTGATGCCAGTCAGGATTGCTGCCGATACGCCTTTGTTGGTTTGATGTCGCACGATCTGAATGTCGGAGTCTTCGCCGAACAGGCTTTGAAGCACTTCATACGTGTTATCACAACTGCAGTCATCCACGAACAGAACTTTAAGATCCCAGTTCGCCGAGAGTGCGTGCCGGAGATGCTGCATTGTGCGATGCAAATAAGGCAGTGAAGATTCTTCGTTGTAGCACGGAATGACCAGCGTCACCGGAATGCGATCTGGCGCAGGCATGGCTCGTGTTGTAGCGTTCTTTTCTGCAATTGTTTGTGCCGAAACACAAGGCTGCGAACATTCGTTTCGCAGTCGTGGTGGCAACGCAACAGAAGTATGTTGATTCAATTCGTGGACGGGACTGTCGGCAAGCTTTGCGTGGCGAGCAATTGACGTAAACTTCGCAGTCTTCAGATACTGAGGCAGCAGTTTGCGATACAATCCCAGATTTCGATAGTGCCGAACTTTTGCGAGGCGACTCGTCACACTCAGACGCGGCTGATCGGCATCCAGTTCCCAGACCTGGAAGTACATGAC
>JBDNFT010001300.1:0-3609 GCA_041689695.1 Planctomycetaceae bacterium
CCGCCTATGCCGAACATCTGCTCAACGTCGCCACCAGGCTTTCATCCTCACCGTGGACTCAGGCATGTGGTTTGGCAATGGCCCGGAATTCTTCGCTGCATGGCAGGCTGACAGCAGTGCTGAGCGAAAAGCAAAACCGTCGACGTGTTTCGACCACAGCACTCGCGGCAGCATTGATAATTTGTACGACCGTTGTTGTACCGGTTGCTATGCTCTGTGCGACTGATGAAACGCCAGGCAATAAAACGAACGCTTCGGTTCCCATTTCTGCCAGTAGTGAAGAACCGGTCAAACTTCTGAACTCACTCGCAGGGCCAATTGCAAGGACACCGCTCACGGTCAGCGTTCTCCGTGATCCTGTTGAAGGAGAAAAGTTCAGTCCTCGCGATGCTTCCGTCCGACTTCGGCATCGACTCAGCGAAGACATTCCGACACGTGTTTTAGAACTCGTTTATCTATTGCGGAACGACCGAGTTTTCATACGCAGTGAAGAATGGGCAGAGGCAACTCAGGAACTCGTCAATATCGGCGAACCCGCGCTCGCACCGCTGTTGAAAGAACTTGACCAGACGGATCGAGATCAAACGCTTCGCGCGCTGGGTTTTGTACTGGACGCCATGAATGATCCGCGTGCAGTGCCTGCGCTGATCCGAGCCATTCCAAAAACACTGCGTCCATCAGGATCGGATTGCGGCGTGAATATCCGCGACCCGGAACTGTTTCAATTCATGAAGCGGCACGACGGTAGTCCCGATCCCAACGACGATTCGATCAGTATCAATCGCCCTGTAGGCGAGATTCTTGATGCGTTGAAGCATCTGACGGAGCATCAGTGGCCCGAGGGCAAGGACGAACTTCGGTCTATGACGTACGACTCCCCGGAACAACGCGTCGAACAAAGCAAGGCTTATGTGGAACGGCAAGTGTACTGGCAGTCATGGTGGGCGGAACATGGCGAAGAGTTTCTGTCTGCGGCGGATCTGGAGAAATTTGCTAAGCCGAGTCCTGCTCGAAATCAGGATTCCCCTGAACTGGATGAAATTGACAAGGCGGGAATGGCCAGATTTGAACCCCTGTTTCCGACCGGGCCAAATGTTGAAGTCTCTGACGTCTTCGAAACGGAATTGTTCTGGAACATGCTGGCCGACGCGCCATCGACATTTGATTTGGATCGTCATCAAGGGGCTCGAAAACTGGAAGGCGCAACAGACAATGATTACTTGCTGTGGGGGCGGACTCGTGGCGTAGACGTGTTCTGCGGCGATCAGATGCAGGGATGCAATCTTCGAATCTGGACTGTTGACAGCTCCCTTTGGTCCACGATCATAGATGACGTCCGTAACGCCGAGCCTTTGTCGATTGGCGAGGAACCTCGAGGCGGATTTATGCTGCTCACGCCGGAGCAGAATACGGTCGTATTCCTGACGAACGAAGGATCGCAGGGAATTCTTCAGTTCCATCCGTTCAACCCGGCGACGGGATCTCGCAGGATTCGCTATCGGCTTTGGAAATTTCCTTGGTTTCAGCCGCCAGCGAATAAGCAGGAAACACCTCCAGCAGAATCGCCGAACTGGGATCCCGTGATTGAAGTTACACTTCATGCGGCCGATGCAGAAGGTGCTGAATGTGCGTGGAGCCATAGTACTCAGGAAGTGCGTCTTATGTCGGGAGTCGATGCTGCGGAGTTGTCGAAGAATATTCGAGAGTTACACGAAGCGTTTGAGTTTCAAGGTTGGCAAAATCAAAATCGTGTCTCGTTCATGGTGCAACGCACGACGAAGTGGAAGAGTCAACCGACGATCATCAGTAAGTCCACACGAAGCGGCGGAGCAGCCGAGGGACTAGCTTTGGTCGGCTTTAATCTACTGGCATTGCCGGTCCGTCCTACCGCCTTCACCGATCTGAGCGTCGCGGCCGCGCAGGATGTCTTTCTGTCAGAACCGCCAAACCGCTGGCACACGTCCACCGTCTTTGGCGAATTCGATGAGTATCCGTTACAGCCTCAAACGCAAGTCTTTCGACATCAGAGCGGCAAGATCGGGCTTGTGCAGGTCACCAAATCAGACGTCAAAAAAGGGACGCTGAGTTTCCGTTACAAGATGGCCGGAAAAGCACCCGCTCTTGTATCACACGAACAACTGAATTCCGATACCGCGACGAATTCCACGCCGAAGCCGGGATCTCAAGTCGAAGTCGATTTTGCAATAGTTGAACAGCAGACACCGACAGCATTTGAACAGTCGCCAGTGGAAAAGCTCATCAGACAATGGCAGCAATATGCTCGCTCCGACGGACGCATTCCGGCAGCTTTGCTTGGGACAGTGCGAAGCCAAGTCGATACCTTCGTCAAACAGTATCCCACCGACGAATACATCGAAGTGAAAGGACACGGGATTGGCATCGGACCGGGGCCCTATGAAGAAGAAATCAGCACAGGCAGCGTTGGAGCCTGGGTCGAAGCGAAAGCTGGCGATAACGTTCGATTTGCGACAACGGTCAATATTCGCAGCGAAGCCTGGATGCGTCCCAACGACCCGAAAGATCCTGAGGAATTGCGAAAGGCCTCCATCGCTGAACGTATCGCGATGGAGTCTCCATTGCCTGCGTCCGAAGCCGACAGAAAACTGCTCATTGAGCATGTGACGAATGACATCTTTGGCGAAACACCGACTGACGAAGAAGTCAGCGTGTTCATCAATGATCATTCTCCCGACGCATTGCTGAACCTCGCCGTTCGCCTGCAGCAGCGACTGTATTTACCGCTGTTTGTGGGTTCGCTGCAAACCGGCGAAGTGGAATTTCGAGTTCTGGCTATTGATCCGACGGCAGCCACAAAACCCCGCCGAGCCATCGCGCCGGGCCGCTATGTGCTGGGTGAATCGGTGCAACTCGCCGTGCAACAAGTGACGAGCGTCGAACGCTTCGGTGCCCCGGAGATTCGCACAAATAACGCAAAGATCATCTTTCTTTCGCCTGATCCCAAAGTTGAATCGCCACATCCTCCGTTTGAAATCAAACTCCCTGACGGAAATGCCAACTACGCAATTCTGTGGACCAGAAACACAGGCATGCTCTATGTCGTCGAATTTGGCCGCGTCCGAACGATCGACTACTCGGATCCAGCAAACGTCACCGAGTCGCAGGCCAAAGTGAATCTCGCACCAGAATACAAACCGTTGGTGCCGCCGCAATTACTCAAGTAACCCGCCAGACTATTGATCACGATACTTCACATGACATTGCTTGCAATTCTTTTGCAATGCTGTGAATGCAGCCGTTGCTGCGGTCGTGTTGTTCGTTTGCAGTGACTCATACAACCTTTGAGCGACCACATCAGATTCCGTCAGCCATTCTCGGAAAGCTGCATCGTAGTCGGCCGCGTGCTCTTTTTCGGCGAGCCGTCGGCTGGACTCATACAAGCTTTCCTGCAACTGCAACGCTTCCTGTTGAGCGACCAGATCCGGACGATCGGCGGGTGTCTTCCAGTCCGCGGCAGCACAGAGTTTCAGGTTGTCGAAGTTGCGATCGATGCGAGCCATCGCTGCGGCCAGCGATTCGACCTTCGCGACTTCAACCAGCTCGGGAAGCTGCGTGTCGGCAGACGGTACA
>JBDNFT010001301.1:0-8191 GCA_041689695.1 Planctomycetaceae bacterium
AACATTGCGGCTGTTGGCTACGAGTTGTATTGTCAGTTTCTCGAAAACTCAGTGCGGTTACTGAAGAAGCAGCCACTGCGATATCAACGGCATTGCAAAATCGAATTGCCAGTCTCCAACTTCATTCCTGACAAATATATCAGCGAGCAGAAACTTAAGATTGAAGTTTACCGGCGGCTATCGCAGGCCAATACGCTCAGCCAGCTCACTGAGCTTGAAGAAGAGCTCCGCGACCGCTTCGGCCCGGTCCCGACTGCCGCCCGTCGCATGTTGCAATTGCGGGAACTCAATCTGCGTGCGCTCGGTTGGAAGATCGAGAACATCCATCTTGAAACGGGTTACGCCGTCTGTCGTTATCGCGACGCGAAGTTGATTCGCATGTTGTCACATCTTCACAAGGGCCATCTCCGCGTCGTTGACGCCCACGACGCCTATTGGCCTCTGGAAGCCGAAGAAACCGACGGGCCTGCGGTACTGGATGAACTCATTGCTGCATTGTCGGCTGCTGAACCGCCGGTTTCAGAGACATAGTTCGGGAGTGTGATGACTGGTCGTAGTGGAATTGAGGGGACACCGGCCTCACAATTCAAGGATCCGTCTTAATCATCTCTATCCGTTCGTAGTTCCGCCTTCAGGCGATTGTGTGCGTGTTGGTGCAAAAAAACCCGCCTGAAGGCGGGACTACAAGCAAAGAACCGAAATGTGATCTGCGTCGTGTCGGCCATGTGAGCCAAGCCTTGACACTTCAGTTCAGCGCATGGGTACTGAATCGAATCACAGAATCACACCAATGCATCAGACTCGATAAGCCCTTTGTCCCGCAATGACGCCAAAGCTTTGCCGATCGTTCTTACCTGAATTGCCGGTCCAATCAACTTACTGATGTCGCTCAATGTGTGCCCCTGCCCATCTTTTAAGTAGTCCAGAATCTGCTGTTCTCGGACAGTCAATGGCTCAGCCCCTATCTCTCCGTTCGACTTGATTCGAACAAAACGTTCGAGCTCTCGTCGAATCATCGTGCCCGTTGCTGGCAACGCATCTTGGGGAAGGTTCTCCCATGAGGTCAGGAGGATACTTTCAACCGTGAAACCCAAGGAGACATCGACCACGTAGATTCTGGGTTGCCTTAAAACATCCAGCAAAGAAAGTTCGCCATGGTTCAGTTCCTTCAGAATTCTATCTGTTATCGGAACAACCACATACTGCCACGAGCTTCCGACTTCCTGAAGCCAATGAGCAAAACATAACTCGCCGTCCTGGTCTCGTAACGTGAACGTGCGAGGACCGTCAAGCCAAATGAAAACGTCATTGGGTTCAAAGCCGCCGAAGAAAGTTTTATCTTTCATGATTCCATTGATCGTCGCCATCAGACCACACTCTCAATCGCCGGGACGCAATTCGCTCGCACACAGTTACGACTGGGCCACCACGTATTGTGTGACGGCCGCTGACCTGGCGTCAGCATGACTTTCCCGTCGACCGCTGATAATTGGAGCAATGCGATGAAATTACCAAGTTTTGGCATTGCCCTGTGCATAAACAAAGCGTCGTCGCGTTCAGTGAACACGGACAGCCCGTAAGGCAAGCATTTACACAGTGGTACGTTTCTCAGTTTTCCTCCCTTTTCGGCAAAGCTCTTCAGGTCGGCATTCGCTGGCGGGTTCTCGCGCAGGAGATGAAAATACGGACCGTCACAATTTGGTGCCGCCGCAGGCGGACACTCCGCAGGCAGTCACCCGGATATGTAATTTCTGATGATTGACTCATGCTGGCGATCCGTGTTTTGAAAATCAAAGTCGTATTTTAGAACAGGAGAAACGCAATCTACTGAGTGTACGCGACATACGACAAGCCCTCATCCCGCAACACACGCGGAAAGTTCCAGGCTTTATTGACGATCTGCCGTGAATCTGACAATGCGTTTGCTCGTTAACTATAGTTGTCGCCAAGGCCAAATGCTTCCAGCCCCTTGATCTCTCTGCTGGAAACCCGTGTTCGCACGTATTTCAGTCGTTTGCCCGCATCTGTGTCGCGTAGAAGTAGTTCGACTTCATCGAGGTAAGTTTGCTTGGTAATTCGGTCAACATCATCAACGCCGTCGCTAAAGCGGTTTAACAATATCCGGCTTCCTGTAAACATTTCTGCGCTCGCATGCGTAGGAATCTTCCATCCAAAGTACAAGGCGAACATGGTCGCTGATTCTGACATTGCCCTGTCAGTCAATAGTGGCCAACTCTCGGGCATCGAGGGAGGCTCACGCTCAATCATTAATTCGCAATACGTACCCACGGTCGGACCGGGATAGGGTAGAAGACTCAGAGGATCGTTGTTGGATACCGCATTCACGAGTAACCGTTGCTCGTCAAACTCCGGGCCGGGCGGAATCAGATTCAGCAACTTGTCATACTGTTCCGGCGACATCAAATAGAGGAGTCTGTTGATTCGGAAACGTGCGTTTTGGACATACCAGCGGCGCTGCGTACCAGTAGTGCTACCACTCGTTGCGAGGTTTTCCAGTTGAGAAATCAGTTGATTTCGAATCGCTGTGGCGTAGGCCACGAGTTCGCCAATGCTCAAACGAGAAATTAACCGGACGTTGGAGTCGAGAATCCATTTGAGGACTTTCTGAAATCTGCCGTAGTGCATCCCAATCGCAAGACGCCGAAACGGGATAGAGAATCCGGCCTCAAGAAAACGTGATTCCAGCGATGCAGATTTCTCTGGCGCGTGAAGTAACATCAATTCTATAGCCCGAGTCAGTCCACCAAAAGACGAAAGCGAATTCTCCTTTACAATTTGAGGGCAATGCTGGTGCCATACCGATTGAGTTACGACATCCTGCTTTCCATCGTGTAGCTCCAGTGGCGAAAGAAGGTCTTTCAGTATGTTTTGAACCTGATCGACTTCGGTGGGCTTGCAGACGACAATCACGTCATCAACGTAACGAAAGTAACATCCGGGCCACCTTTTCGACATTTCGGCGTCAACTTCCTCCATGGCAATATCGGCTAGCACGTGAGATATATCGGGCCCAATGGCAACTCCCTTTCGGCAAGCGGCCTGAAACGACCCAATGAATCGTTCAGTAACGTTGCGGACCTGAGTGTCTTCGATTTGGCTGATACGCCTAATTACTCGTGGACTCAAGTCGCCCCAATCGATTGAAGATTGAAGGGTAAAACGTACGAATATCGTTGATAACGGCGACATTATCTTTGTGGGCCGCAATTGCCTTTCGGACCGCGTCATTTCGTTTCAAATAGCCATATCGATAGAACGAGTAGTTGTGGCCCGTCTTCGCTGAGTGAGGCCAAAGATAGCTGAAAACGAAGTCGCTCTTTTGAAATGCTTTCTCGTTCGACAACATCGACAGCAAGGCTGATTCCGCGATGAGTGTAAAGGGGCTTCCGATCATGAACGTTCGGTAGATCGGATCGCCACCATTTACGTCCTTCAACATCGGATAGGAGAAATAACGCCAGTCCTTTTTTGCCATCAGTTTGTGGCGTGCCATTCCAGCGACTTGACTGGAATGCGACTCGAAGTCGCCATCGTCAAGAAGCGACCGGAGCGCAACATACGTGGGCTTATGTCGCAAGCGACTAATATTCAATGCACGAATAGCGTTGACGTCCTCAGTATTCATCAGCTTCCCGTCCGCCGATGTTCGAGGACTCTAACGCCGCTATTAAACGGCTCGTTCTTGAACGGATGCTGCCAACGGAATTGGATGCCATCACTGTGATGTCTGCGACGGAATGCGGTGGTGATTGAAGTGCCAATGGATTCCAAAATTCTCGCAATAAGCCATTGTGATTGGTTGGTTCGCGGCTCTACCCAGTAGATCCCACCAAAGCGAGCGTGCATTCGGGAGCAAATATGCTGAAAAAACCGGCTGTTTTCCGTGATCTTCGATTTATCCGATTCGCTTCCAAGTTCTCCTGAGATCGCTGCCACCAACACCAGCCATTCTTCGCTTTTCGGTGATTGGTCGAACCAGGCATCAACGATTGAAGCAGTCGATGGCTCAAGCTTTGCGTCCCAGTCATGGCACTTCCAGTCCAATCTGACCCCTTGGTCTGCCAACCAGGGAGTCGCAGCTGTCAACATTTGGTTGTAGAGATCTCGGGCGTGTGGAGAATAGTCTCCTGCAGTCACTGAGATGTTGAGCGGAAGTTTCTTAAGACTTCCGGTGTTCCTCAATTCATGAATTAATCCAAGCAGCCCCAGCAATCCCGCGCCTGCGCCACATGGAACATCCAAAATTGAAATCACACCGTCGCTCAGTGAATTTAGCAAGTCTGACGACATTTCGCCAAACTCCTGACGCGGGTCCAGAAGCAAGAATTCAGTGCGAACAGCGGATGCCGCAAATCGGTGCACGAAATGCTCATGGGTTGCTTCTACAACAGTGTTGCCGCCAATTTCTCCTCTCGGACTTGGGCCACGAGCATCTTCAATCCGGCCAATCGAAGTCAGTTGACTCTCTTAGTCGCTGGCAACCGAGCTGGGCAGATGGATTATGTTCTTGGCCCAAATGGTAGTAGGGATCTTCACTTTCGGTCACCGATCTCCGTTGCTGCCATAGAACGTCTGGCACGACACAACTTTCCTTCGAACGCTTTCTTCAGAATGCCTTGTCGTAACCGGCCTCCTCGCTACAAACTGGATTCGAGGGCTTTCACTGCATAGTCAAGGCTTGAAAGGCGTGACGCTATTTCAAGCACGATCTGTTCTTGCTCCTGCAGTACCACGGTGGCCCGTACCATACACTTTTCATTGGCGAATAGGTATCCCAATCAACCGTGGAAGTGGGATGAAACCGACAAGGACGGCCGTTTCGCTCCCAATGCGGAATGGAAAGCATGGACAGCGATCGCGGAATTCTGGAATGTGGGCTGCGTCTTGCCCTTGATGTCCATGTTTTCTGATGCCGGCGATGGTGGTGGCTGGGAGTATTTGATTCTGATCTTTCCAGCGCTTGGGCTATATCTGATTACGACTGCGGCATTGCTCGTCAGACAGCAAATCCGCTACGGGCGTCCCACAGTGACACATGAGTCCATGGCCTTACAGCGTGGGCGAATTGTTGCAGCTGGAAATCGAGTTTCCTGCAGCTTTGCCGACGTCGCGCGAGTTGAAGGCTGCGTTGACGGTCGGCTACGTTGTGACCTCCGACGATAATCCGGATGACATTTTTACTGTAACGGTGTCCGCAGTCACCATTGGCCGCAGCATTCAATTTCACTTCGATATCCCGCTCGGCTTGCCAAGATCCAGTCAAGTCCGCGACGCAGTCGGCACAGATACCGCTCGCTGGCTTTTGACGGTTACTAGCTCAGACAGTCGGTGGGATTTTCGAGCAGTCTATGTCCTGGCTGTTTGTGACTGAGCAGCCGGACAACTGCTCCGGCCCGTCGAGCCTCTTCCGCAGCTTGTAAAACCCTGTCGCCAGTTTAATCCCGAGCACTGCGTTGCTGCACCACACGACGACCGCGATGGCAAGCAATTTTCCGGCGCATGGCACCGGCATTTCGCCAGGCGAAGCCGATGTCTACACAAAGTTTGAAGGTCAACGCGGAGTCGCTGAGAGCAGCTTGAATCCTTCGGGCTTTGTTAGTTTCGAGCGTGAACGCATGCCTGGCCGATCAAAAACGGGGGAATTCATTGAGGCCGGAGCACCAGTAAAGGTCGTCGGTACAAATCCATTTGGCCTATTCGTGCGAGTGCCGCCAGAGCGCGCTGACTTACGAGATCTGCGGTGAATTACGCACTATCGAGATCGACCGAAACGAATATCGCAAAGGAATATTGTCTCGCGATTGGGCCCGTATGTTTCCGCGAAAATCACACCGGTCGCTGGCTCGTTGAAGAACGCTCGCCAGCGCTTCGAAACTATTCTTCGTCATGAGTCTCCGCCATACCGCAATTCTTGTAGAGCCCGTTGTCGTCGATCCGCCGGACAATCGCTTTGCGCCGTTCGATTTCTGCGTCAATTTGCTCCGCAGAAAATTCAGGGTTTTCAGCACGAATAGCCAGCGTCAGCCACCGCATGCCTTCATCATACAAATCAGCTCCTCCGCGTAGTCGCTCCACATCGGTAAGCGATTGGCTACGGTCAATTCTCGATCTGGCGATCGAGTTTTGTAATTCAAGTATGTCGTGGTCAACCATTTGAGAGAACTGTTGTGTTACGAGTATTTTTCAAACTTGCGTTGCCAATTTAACGGCATACGTATCGCGCATCGAATCTCCAGACAAGAATCTGTGACAGCACGATCTATCCTTGGAGTAGAACAAAAAATCAGCAATTTTTGTCGAGTGAAACAGCGGATATCCAATCGAGAAGTGTGCCCACCAATGGCAGAAACTACAAAGCGGCTAAGGAATTTGGAAACTATGAATGCCCGCATATTGCTGCGGAGTGAGAAAGCTACGTTTGCCCCGGCCCATCAAGTCTCTTCCGAAGCTTGTAAAACCCTGTTGCCAGTTTAATCCCGAGCACTGCGTTGCTGCACCACACGACGACCGCGATGGCATGGGGCAGGCCGAGCAATTGAATTGGAATCGCCAGAAACAAAATCAGTCGAGGTCGCAGTAGCCACGAATACGGGATCTGCAGCGAATTACGCACCTTCGAAATCGTCATCAGTCATGATCCTGTGGGACCTCAAACTTCGCCGGGGCAAACTGCAGGTGCCGAATTCCTGAGCCAACATTGTGGAATCGAAATCGGTCGAATTCGTGCGCAGACAGCGGGACGTGCGTGTGTCCAAAGTAAATATCACTAACGCCGTTGAGGAATTCTTCGCTTTGGCCTTCGAGGTACTCGATCAGCCGTTGGCATGTTCGCATGTGGCGATGTCGAATTTTTGGGATCAACCCATGGATTCGAGTTCGAATGACGGCTGAGTACATCATGTTTCCAAGCCGACCCTTTGAAGGATCTTCGTGAAACATTGTTCGATAGGCATCAAGCCCGCCGACATGTCGTTGTCCATCCAGTATATCGCCATGCAGAAAGACATTGCTGCCGATGCGCCAGACATTCGCACTCCAGTGGAAGTTTGGATGTTGAGAGCTCTGCGACTGCAGCATGTTCTGAATGCGTGGATGGCAATCATGGTTGCCGAGCAAGTACCCCATTTCGCATCCGGATTCAACGCGACGGCCGTGTTGAGCCAATCTGTTGCCGCAGCAATCGTTGCGTCCAAGTTTCCCTGCTGGCTCCACCGAACGTCGAAGATGTCGCCACCCAAAACAATGGCCTTTGCGGATTCGATCAACCCTTGATGCTGCTCCCAGTGCCATTGTCCAATGGAGCGTTGGCTGAACAGATGCAGGTCGGAAATGAAAAGGCCGTTCATGGTGATTCGGTACGAAGGGGTGAAGGCCGAAAAGAAGGAGTCTAGTCGGACGATCAATTTTTGCGCACCCAATGTGTCTTTCAGCTGACAATTAATCTGCCCCGGTTTGTCAGCACATTGAAGGTCGGAATGTTGTGAATCGCTGGAGTCACGATTAGGTGACTGACGTCCCCCGCGCGCCAAACTGGCGTGCCGTGAGACGTCAGTCGCCGGTTCAGTACGTCTGATACCTTTCACTCCGTGAACTTCGGGTTCTCCTTTGTGCCAAATGTGATTAGATTTCGGCACCATTGAACGCCATCAGAACCATCGAGCACGAATACTTCGATGGTATAGCTTTCGAGAAGGACAGGCCTTAGAATCCGGCGATGGAGTCCGACAAACATTTGTACGAAGTATTTGAGGCCTACCCTGAATGGGTGTTCTTGCTGACTGGTCGCCCGTGGCCCGGTCCATGCCGCTTCCAGTCCGTTACGATCAAAGCCATCCAGCGCAGTGCCGATGGAGTGTTAATCCCGGATGTCAAAGAAGAATCGATTTTGGTGGTCGAGTTTCAGATGTACCACGATCCGGATATCTATGGGCGCGTGGTTGTCGAGATGGCGATCATTCAAGAAGAACACGCTGGTCGCGAGGTTCAAGGGGTTTTAATTTTTGGATCCAAAGAACTTGATCCCAAAACGGCCCCATGGTCACAAGTTGTGTCCGTGTACTATCTGGACGAGATGCTCAGTGAACTGGAGAAATCATCCCCCGACCATCCGCTGGTTGCGTTATTTCAGCCGCTGATCGAAAAAAGCAACAAACGGCTTCACGAGAACGCG
>JBDNFT010001302.1:0-5383 GCA_041689695.1 Planctomycetaceae bacterium
ACAGTTGGCCCGACAGGCAGGCTTCGAACATCTGTCGGCCGTGGAACTTGATCGCTCTCGGCATCGCGCTCTGCGTGTTCATATCGACACTATTCGCCGAGGAAAAACCGGCCAACAGAGTGCGCACGGAAACATGGGGACACGACACTTTTATGTGCGGTCTCGATTTCCTGAACCTCGATTTGAGATAATATCGGTACGGATTGCTCGCGAAATTGGTCCTGCTTGTGTATTTGGATTCCAATCATTCGAAATTAGCGCAGACAACCACCTTCGGCGGCGTTCCCACAAGGAGACAAATTTTAGAATTGGGCGACGGGAGCGTTGCTTAGACTCGCGCCCGGTAGAACTTGCGATGCGTTTTACGACTGCGAGCTTCCGAAACACTCTTTGCCGTTCCGGCTACGTTCATAAACGCTCTTCCAAAATCCCTCACCAAGTCTGACCAAAGCGTCGGCTCGATGCCAAGTCGTTCCAAGACTGGCGTTTTCCGTGATCGAAATTCTTGCCGGAACGCTCGCCGACCCCGAAGGCTCTTGGGGACCCATCGATCGGCGTTCTCTTCCAAATACAGTAGGATTGGCAATAGGTCGTCTGGGCAGCGTCGCGATGGTACAATAGGGTGCCGTTAACAAGAGCTGGTCGACAGTTTTCTCTCCCCAAAGAGTCCCCTCTCATGAATCTTTCCCGACGCAGCTTTTTGCGAATCAACGGCGGCACGCTTGTTCTGCCCCTGCTCCCGTCGCTGGCTTGGGCGGACGGAACGGCTATCAACGTCGGCAAGCCAAGCAAGAAACTGGTGATCGTTTACCTGCCTAACGGAATCGTGCGCCGCTGTTTCTTTCCGGGAGAAGAAAACGCTGAGATGCCAGACTTTATTGGTAACTTCGAAGCGGATAAGACGAAGAACGAGCGGCGGTTTCAGCATAAACCGGGGTCCTATCCGATTGAACTGACGGCCACGATGCAACCGCTGGCCGCTCACGTGAAGGATTTGTCGTTGATCACAGGACTCGATCGAACCTACAAAGATGGGCAGGATGTGCATGCTCAAGGAGCGTCGTGCTACCTGACCAGTTTGTCGCCCGAGCAGGCCGGCCGGCAAGGCATTGTCCATCCCAATGGTCGAACCTTGGATCAGGTAATCGGCGATGCGGTTGGGGGCTCAACCGTGTTTAACACCCTCGAGATCAGCTGCAACGGCTTTACGGCGCCAAAGGAGGCGATCGAATTTGACAATATCTCGTGGTATGGTCCCGGCAAAATCGCGCCTTCAATCCGTGAGCCTCAAAAACTGTATGACCGCCTGTTCCTGCGTGAGAGTTATCGCGAACACGTCGGGGATGTCACGGATTTAGTGTTGGCGGACGCGAAGACGCTGTCGCTAAGGTTGGCCATCGAGGATTGTCATACGCTCAACGAGTTCATGGAGATGGTTCGGGGCATCGAATTGCGGATCCAAAAAATGGATCGGATGTTGTCCAATGTGGATGTGCAAGTGCCCAAAAATGAAGTGCTGCCTCGGGGAGAGTACATCCGTCTGCAAATGGACTTGATGCTATTGGCCTTTCAAATGGGCATCACCAATGTTTGCACGTTCATGTTGGGGCCGGAACGCTGGGATGCGACGCTGATGTACGAAGGCGTTTTCGACCAACCCGTTCAACACCACAACATGACGCACAATCAGAAAGGAGATGGTTACAAAGATCTTCAGAAGATTGATGTCTTCCACATGCAGCAGTACGCGTATCTGATCCAGCGAATGAAAGAGATCAAGGAAACCGACGGCAGCTCCATGCTCGATAACTCGTTGGTTGCCTTTGGAGCTGGCCTGGGTGACGGTGCAACGCATCAATATTACGACCTGCCGATGATGGTTGCTGGTAAGGCTCAGGGACAGATCAAACAAGGACGGTTCATCAAGTTGCCTAGCGGGACGCTGAATTCAAACCTCTGGCTGACGTTTGCACAGTTGATGGGGTTGGAGATGGACTCCTACGCCGACAGCACCGGCGTGATCTCCGACCTGTGGACATAACCACCATCATGAACTGGGAAAGCTTTTTGATGTCGATGATGAAGCGATGTTGCGGTCTTGTTTGGCTGGTTGGGGTCGCCTGCTATGTGGCTTGCGCCCATGGCCAAGACCAAGATTTTCAACAGGTACTGGTGCCGCTGTTTCAGCAGCATTGCCTGGATTGTCACAGTGCGGACGAAGCGAATGCCGATATTGACTTCGACAGTCTTGCCACGGAAAAGGATTTACTCGACCGACCCGCATGGATCGACAAGGTGTTAAACGCCATCGCAAGCGGTGCCATGCCGCCGGATGGAGAGCCGGAGTTGGAGCAGGCGGAGCGAACGCAGGCGGTGAGTTCGCTATCGGCAATGCTACGCAAGGCGACCGAGCACGCGCCTCGGACAAGTGTGCCTGTCAGCCGGCTGAATCGTTTTCAATACAACAATACCGTGCGAGATCTATTTCAGCTTGATCGCGATGTGTTTGCGTTGCCCGAAAAACTGATGACTCGTCACCACAACTATCTGCACGATCGGAATCCGGACGCAACCGAAAACCAAATGCCCGATACGGTGCAGGTGGCGTCGCATGCGTTGCAACCGCAGCCCGGCTTGGCAGACGTGAAACCGTTTCTCAAGGACCTGCGAGCGGAACACGGCTTCGACAATCAAGCGAATCAACTGACGCTATCCCCGCTGTTGCTCGACGCGTTCTTGCGGCTGAGCGTTTCGATCGTGGAAAGCCCCGACTTTAACGAACAGACCGTGGGCATCTGGAACGACTTCTTTGCGGCACCTGCGGATCTGAACGATCGCGACCGCGTGATTCGGCAGCGGTTGACAGGATTCCTGCGAATCGCTTTTCGCGGCCCCGTCGACGATGAAACCATCGGTCGGTACACCGCCTACGCGATCGCAAAGATAGACGGCGGTTTGTCGTACTCCGGCGGCATGAAAAAGGTCGCCGCTGCGGTGTTGTCCTCGCCCCTGTTTCTGTATCGGTCGCCTGCACCCGATCCGTCTGACCAACCATTTGCGTTCGCTTCGCGACTGTCGTATTTTCTGTGGGGCAGTTGCCCCGATGATGATTTGTTACAGCGGGCTGCGGCGGGGCAGCTTTCCGACCCGGCGATCCTTGACCAGACCATCGCACGGATGCTGGCGGACCGAAAAATCGAACGTTTCTTGGATTCGTTTCCGTCCCAATGGATGCAATTGGAAAACGCGCTCGCGGTCACTCCTGATCCGCAGATCAACCGATACTTTTTTCTCGGACCCGACCTGCCGGCGAGCGTGCAGATGGTGTTGGAGCCGCTGTTGTTGTTCGATACCGTGTTCGTCGAAAATCGACCGATTGCGGATTTGTTAGCTCCCGACTTCGCCTATCAAAGCGAATTTCTAAAGACTTGGTATCACAGCGAATTATCGCCACCGCCGGTTGATCTGCAGGCGATCGACGTCGAGAACCGCCGAAAGGACACGCGACGACGTGAATTGCAGGAAGCCATCGCTGGCCTGACCGCAGCACTAAGTGGGTTGGTGGATCCGGTCCGTGCGGCGGTGCTGAAAGAACGTCAGGATTCCGGTTCCGCCCCGGCACCAGTGGATCTAAAGCCTTACGCAAGCTGGGATTTTGATGGCGATTTGTCGGAGTCCGTGCGTGGGCTCGATCTGACCGCTTACGGCGAGATTCAGTTCCGCGACGGGCGGGTTGTTTTGGATGGGGCTCATCTGTTCAGCAAGCCGCTGCCCATCGACTTGAACGCCAAATCAATGGAAGTCTGGTTTCAGTTAGCGACTTTGCAGCAACGCGGCGGTGGCCTGATGGGCCTTCAGACGACCAACGGGCTGTTCGAAACCGTCGTATTGGGCGAACGTCAAAATCTGCGCTGGATGTCCGGCAGCAACGGCTTCGATCGCACCGAAGACATTGTCGATTCGTTTGAAGAGACCGTCGCTGACGATCTACTGCATTTGGTGATGGTGTACGAGGAAGACGGCACCAAGACGCTGTACCGCAACGGCCAGCGTTACGGCCAGCCGTACCAGAAGGGACAGGTGACGTTTCCTCGCGACCAGTCGTCCGTGATGTTTGGGCTCCGTCATCTACCGCCGGGCGGTAACCGGTTTCTTAACGTTAGCATCGATCAAGCGCGGCTGTACGATCGAGCGTTGACGGCCGATGAAGTCGGTGCCGCTGCGGCAGCACGTGGCACGTTTGTAACGACCGACCAACTGGTCGCGGCAATGACTCCAGAACAGAGAAACCGGCTCGAGGAGTTGACCGCTGCCGTGGCGGCTCCTGGGGAATCGCTGAAACAGGTGCCTGCGAATATCGATCCTGCATCCGTTGTCCAGGCGGCTCAGCAAAAGTACGAAGACGAACTCCGGACGATGCTTCAGGCTCGCGAGTTTCATAGAGTCCCGATTCGTGATCCAAGGTATGGGGGAATCATTACAAACGCGGCCATGCTCAGCATGACATCAGGCCCCCAGCGTACGCATCCGGTCGCCCGCGGTGTGTGGGTGATCGAGGTGATTTTCAACGATCCACCCGATCCGCCGCCGAACGATATACCGCCGCTGAACGAGGAGGCCGGTGGCAAAGACCTGACCATTCGCGAACGGTTTGCAGCTCATCGCGCAATCGCGTCCTGCGCGGGCTGTCATACGAAACTCGATCCGCTCGGCTTTGCGTTGGAGAACTTCGACATCACCGGACGTTGGCGAGACGCTTACGACAACGGTCGCGCGGTGGATGCCAGCGGCACGCTGATGCGAAAGCATGATTTCGCCGAAGCGACCAGTTTCAAAGCTGCGATCATGAAGGAGCAACGTCGTTTCGCCAAAGCGTTCACCGAGCACCTGCTGCGGTTCGCCCTAGCTCAGGAGCTTTCGCCCGCCGACACCCTGGTCGTAGAAGACATCCTTGTGCGAGCTGCCGACGACAACTACCACATGCAGACATTGCTGCAAGAAGTGATTCGCAGTGAGCGGTTTCATGGCCGTTGAACGTCCTGACAAGCCCCAGGACGTGAAATCAACAGTTGACGCATTGGTATGTGTGCCTCGCCTTAACCCTATCCAGGCGGTTTTCCCAACTGCGGAGCAGCGGCCGCAAGACTATGATCGCTTCCCGCTATAACGTAATTCCCGGTGGGACGATGTTTTCCGCCCCGCAGGGGGTAGTCCTGGACCGCTAAAAGTTTGATGTTGACATGCGACACACACGATTCCTTCGAGAACGGCTTAAGTGGAAACCAAACCTCGTCACGCAACGGAGGCAAGTGATCCCGTTCGGAATGTCCGCGATGTTTGTTGTACCAACCCTCGGCCAACGCAGAGATCCAAATCTGTCGCG
>JBDNFT010001303.1:0-6960 GCA_041689695.1 Planctomycetaceae bacterium
ACCACGGTAGGTAGGAATATTGCTCTCGGCAGAAATCCCCGCACCGGTAATCACCAGAACTTTGCCCCGCAGGCGGCGATGGAGTTCATCTGCCGCGAGTCGATGCGTCAATCGCCAACCGAAGTGTTCAGGTATGAAAAACCTATAAATTGACTTCCGCTTAAAAACACCACGGTCGTTGCGAATCCACCGCGCCAATGTCGGAAACATTGCATGGATGTACAGACGAAGCTCACGCCGTGCTGGATTATGATACTGCGTCAACCAGTACGCGTAGCATATACGGAGAGATGCGTCTGGAGCTTGGTGTGCTCGCTTTAGCCCAAAAAGCAAGATGTAGAAACGCAGTAGAGCATCAATGGCCTGAAGTTGCTCAGAATGTTTGGTGGATCCGTCGCCAGCATCGCCGGATAAGAATGACTTGGAATGCTCGCCAGTCAACGACTCTCGAATCAGCAGACTGGAAACGGTCAAATACGCTCGATCACTTTCGACCAGTGATCGGCCCAGTTGAACAACAGGGGAGTTGAACAGTTCTTCCAAACGAAAAAGTACCTCTGCCGAGCGATCACGCCTTTGATATAACCAATGGACTAGAATAAAAGGCCCGGCAATGATCGCCAAAACTCCAGCAAGGTTCACGCAGATTTCAGAAAGAACTTTCCAATCATTCTTACTCATTTGAAACACGTATTCGAAATACGAATTTGAAATACGAATTTGAAATACTCATTTTTCGCCATTCATCAGAGACATATTTACTTGGCTTGGCTCCGGGTGGTTCAGCATGTTTTGAAGTTGCGGTAAATGCCAGTTTTGTGTCAATGCTATGCCGGTGATTCAAGAGTGGGCATCACCACCAGACGTTCGCCGTCGTGTTTTCCGAACAATACAATGCGATTTAATGGCAGGCAACCAACTTCAGGTAACAGACGCGACCGAGGCACGGAAAAATGTGGCGTTTTTCAAAACTTGACATTCACTATGCTCAGTCAGCAATCTTCACACCCGCCGACGCCGAGTTCGCCCGTGACGCCGTGGCTGCGGAATGCAGTGCGAATATCGAAACGATGATCATCCACGACGTGGATGTCGAGCAGCTGCGGAGACATCGACAAACTGGCAGTGTTCAAAACTGGAATGACCGGCGCCGCGATCTGTACAAGGTTGTGTACACTGAAAACGGTCAAGAATTCACGGTGTGACCTCCGAGAGATATCACGCCGAAGGAATCCGACCTGAGACAGGTCGGACTGCGTAGGCAGATCTGCATCCTTCGGAGCGGATGATGGTAATCTGGCGGTCTGACCTTCAAACTCGCCGATGGTAATTTCTTTCCTGCCGCTCGCCTCACGCGAGTGAAAATCTCGCGCGCATAAGCCAGATCCTGCGACGTCTGTACAAACCCGATATTCCAGCAAAACCAGAATTCGCGAGTGTAAACATCGCCCGGAATAGGACTTACGAGTCGCAAAACTCTTCAGGACGATTGGATTCGCGCTGATACGCCCTGAAGCGCCGTAGTCTTGACGACTTTCGCTACGCAGGGCGTCCAGCACTCAAAATCACCATCGCCGCAGTGCCCGTAAATCTCGCGCGACTTTATGCGAACGCGGGTTCGGCAAGTTCGCAATCGGAATAGTCGGTCGGCTCAATCCATGAATCGCCGGATTCATCATCTTCTACGTGTAGCTGAGCTACATTGCCTTCAACCGCGACAAGTGTCACGATTTTACTTCCAACTCGAATCGACTCTCCAGGACTAAGGTCAATTTGGTGGAGCTGCATGATAGAAGGGCTACCTTTGTGGAAACAAAATCACATCCACTCGGTGTTATTGAAGGCCGAATGTGTGATGAGAATTGTCAAATAGACATCTGCAATGAAGTATCAGCAGAACGCTGACAGGAGTCTTCAATTGTTAGACATTCGCAGAGGTCTCTCAAAGTGAAGTGGGCTTTATACCGACGAGTTCACAATTCATCAATCTCGATTCTTAACTGATTTTGATGTTCGTGTCAGCTTTTTTTTTGCGGCAGCTTTTTTGTGTTTGGCCTTTTTCTTTCTTCAACAATCAGTTCTCAATCTCGTTTGAGAAACAGAAAAAAGAATCTCACAAATTCTTTATTCAAGATCCCTTGAATGTCGTTGCAATTTTGCAATCAGTTCCTGGCGAGCACGAAAAATACGGCTGCGCACAGTGCCCAGTGGAATATCCAGAATCTTTGCAATCTGTTCGTAAGACAGACCGTCGATTTCTTTCAACACCAGCGGCTGTCGAAACTCTTCCGAAATTTCATGGAGCGCATTTTGGACCAGTTTGATCTCTTCGAGCTGCTTTAACGCATGTTCAGGAGCAGACTGCGAATTGCCATCAGTGGGCTCAAAACCAGCAACGTCTTGCAGTTGGTCAAGGGACCCGGATTTAATCCTTGGCTGTCGAATACTGCTGATCGCAACATTGCGAGCGATTCTGTACAGCCACGAGTAGAATGCGGATTCGCGACGAAAGGTGCTCAGCTTTTTCCACGCCAGCACAAACGCCTGCTGAGCCACATCCAGTGCGTCGTCACGCGAATTCAGCGCGTGTTCCAAACTGTGAACCAGACGATCCTGATATCTGCGTATCAACTCATCGAACGCTTCCGTATTTCCCGAAAGCGTGGCATCAATCAGTTGCAGGTCAGTTTGGCTGTTCACTAATGTTTTTCTGCTGAATGCAGTGAAAGTTGTGCAAGTACGTCAGGCTTTCCAGCCTGACACTCAGAAGAACAAATCCGCCTGGAAAGGCAGCCGTACTTTATTCGGGGGACTGTTGCCTGGTCAGTATCTTCCGTTGCGAAAAAAAGTACATCGCGGCAATGCCGGTGATCAGAAGTCCGATGCTTACTAACTGAGAAAATGTAAAGGGCGTGCCCCAGCGTTTTGGTTCATCATCGCGAAGTGCTTCAAGAACAAAACGATTGATTGGATACAGAATCCATCCGAGGGCCAAAACAGCACCATCGTATGGACGGCGTCGAAAGAACCATGCCAGAATTCCAGCCAATGTAAACGCTGCGACCGAACTGTAGAGCTGCGTGGGATGCAATGGAATTGTGGACAATGGGTTCTCTATGATCCGACCTTCCAACTTGAGTTTTTCGAATGTCAAACTGTCCTGTGGAAACTTAACGGCCCAAGGCAGATCGCACGCTTTGCCGTAACAGCATCCATAAAGAAAGCAGCCAATGCGGCCAAAGCCTTCACCGATAAACATTGACGGCGCGATCACGTCAAACATCGCGAGCGAGTGAATGCCTCGGCGTCGGCAATAAATGACCACTCCACAAATACCGCCAATGACGCTGCCATAAAATACAATTCCGCCGTCCCACAAAGCGAACGGAGCAATCAGCAAATCGCCTCCCTGTTTCCTGATTCCATGCTCGTCTGAAAATACCTGATTCCAGTTTTGCATCAAGTAGATCACACGAGCACCAATGAGCCCCGGAACGAGAGCCCACATCATCATGTCCCAGATGGCCTCCGGCGGTTGTCCGATTTTGAGGACTCGACGCGACGCAAGCCATGATGCTGAAGAGAATCCCACAAACATCATCAGACCATATCCGAAGACCGGAATACCTGTTTTGACGATTGGTAATTTCAGAAACCATGCGGCAGCCAATGCGGCGGGCACGATCAACCAGAAGCCAGCCGACATCGCAGATTCAGCAGCCTTCTTTGTTTGCAAATACATGACACCAAACGCGATGCCAACGAGGATCCCCCACAGCAGCATGAACCATGCAGCGCCGATGTGAAATTCATTTTCCACCGACTGCCATTGCCAGAAGTTATCGAACACAAATCGCACTAACACTTTCCGCATAGCGGCAGAATCTCCCCTCACCCGAGCAATGCTGTGATTGTGATTAGTTAAGGCTTTTTAAGCACACGGAGAATGATAGCCGACTTGCGGTGGTTAGCGAAACCGCAGGATTTTGTTGTCGATAAGCCGCGTTTGACCCACTTTGGCTGCGATCAACGCAACAGCAGAATCTGAACGTTCCGCCAGCGGTCGCAGCGTCATCGAATCGGCAACCACAGCGTATTGCACATCAATCCCACCGACGGAATTCAAATGTTCCTGCATGGCCGTGGCAATGTCCAGCGGAAGCAACTGTGGATCTGCGGCCAGTCTCTCTGCCAGCTTCAGTGCCTGGAAAAGCTGCAAGGCTCGTTGCCGTTCATCGAGCGACAAGTACCGATTACGACTGCTCATGGCCAGGCCGTCGGATTCCCGAATGATCGGACAGGTGACGATTTCAACTGGCTGATCGAGATCAGTCACCATCTGTCGGATAATCAACTGCTGCTGAAAATCCTTCTGACCAAAGTACGCACGATCGGGTTCTGTAACATTGAACAGCTTGGTCACAATCGTTGTCACGCCGTCGAAATGTCCCGGACGATGCGCACCTTCCAGAACGGTTGAAAGTTCTGTCACTCGCACGATGGTTTGAGCGGATTCACCATACATTGCAGAAACCGGCGGCGTGAAGATCAAGTCCGCGCCTGCCGTGCGGCACATGTCCAGATCCGACTCCAGCGTGCGCGGATACTTTGAAAAATCTTCGTTCGGACCAAACTGAGTCGGATTGACGAAAATCGTCCCGACAACAAAACCACAATCCTTACGAGCGGCTTCAAGAAGACTGACGTGCCCTTGATGCAAGGCGCCCATGGTGGGAACGCAACCAACTGTGAGGCCGCGTTGGCGGGCGGCCCGCACAGTGCGTCGAACTTCAGCGGGCGATGATTCAACTTTCATGCTCTAGTAGTTATAGCTCGGGTTCTTGGTATCGAAATCGCGGTCGGTCAGACGTACTTCGGCTTTGATGTTGGTAAATGTGTAGTCTTCCATCGCAGGTGGCTTTGCTCCACTCTTCGCTGGAAAACCGAATTGCTGCACACGCACAGGCAGCCCTGTCTGTTCTTCGATCCAGACGCGTGTCATGTGGAATTTGAATTGTTTGCGTGGCTGTGGGTGAGAGCTTTCGATGACGCGGCATTTGAGGTTGCCAATTTTTGCATCTTCAAAGTATTTCACTTCTGTTTCACCATACTTCGTTTCTTCTTCCCACTGAGCAACAATGGCTTCCATCATTTTCTGGATACCAGCTTTTGTGATTGGATGGCGATTTTCTGCCATCGCCTGACTTCCTTCCGGAGGCAGTTCCAGCGTACCAATCAGGGATGCGAAACCGGCTTCATGCACCAACAAATTATTGTTGTTCTTCCCATCGACGAAAATGACTTCACGACCTTTGTAAGGATCTTCAAAGTGCATATAAACGCTGAACGGCTTGTGACGCACCTTCATTCTGATCGTTTGAGAAATCGTTTGTCGCCCAACGACTTCCTTCTTTGAGAATGTACACTCGTAACCTGTCAGCTTCTCAACATTCTCAATAGATGCCTTGGCGTGTCGCAAGGCTGGCACCAACGGATGCTCTGCGCTGGCTCCCACGACTCCGTCTTCCCCGACGGCAGACTGACCCGAAATGCCAATCATGCCAAATACCGCAAGACTGGCTGCAAAGCTGCGGCGTGAAATGTTCGATTTCAAAGAATTGGATATGCGTTTCATCTTATTATTCTCTCCTGAAGCCTTTTGGTTGTCTGCGGCTGCAATTTCAATTCGGCAAAAACCGCCGAAAAAGTTACGTGTCGAAAAAACTCGAACACCCGTAGCAAGCGGCGCAGTCCTGTTTTGATCAATCGCAGATCCTGTGGCGATCTCATCAGCCAATCCTGGTCAGACTCATAATACGCACGTCGGTTTGATGTGTGGAGTCTGCAAAAAGTCGCTGGTCCCCGTAAACGGTAAAAGTTTAGGTAGTACACAAACACAGTGACTAGACGGATGAATCGATTTTCCTTTGATTTTCGGCGTTTTTTGCCGGTGAAATTGCGATTGTGGGAAATCACCGTCTGCTCTAAACTTCGGCAGAATCTGCTCGTTGGAGCAAATTAGAACCTCGTGAAGATTGGAAGAGTGGGAATGGATTCCTCTCGCAGCGGTCTGCTGTCAACACTTCTAATGACTCTGCCACTGATTGTGGTTCCTGCAGTCGCGTTGTTGCGCCCGCCGGGACAGGCTGGGGTCTCAACAGCACCACTGGATGCGTCTGAAGGCGATGAAGTCGATTCGATGTTTGACGACTTCGACAACTTCGATGCCGATCCGTCTGGCGCATTCAAGAAAGAACAGGAAGATTCTCCCGCTGTCAATCGCCAAAGCGAGCGTAATTCCAAACAGCCGTCGTACGTTGAAGATGAATTCTTCAACGACATGGATTTGACAGTGAATGAACGCCGCGAATCATTTGCACCACGGTCTGCTCCTTCACGCACCAAGCCCTCTGATCCATTCATTGCGGACGTTCCAAGTCCTGACGAGACGCCGAAGAAGCCTCAAGAATCAGTACAACGCCCCGATTCAAATACCGAAGATCATGCTGAAAAAGTTGATGCGAAAGTGATTGTCCAACAGTTAAATTCGATGGGTGCTTTGAAAACACATTGGTTCGCAGCGGGCGATAAGAAACCGGTGGGTCTTGCAGTTTTCTTTCGTGGCGATTCAGAGCAGACTCGCATTCGATTTGAAGCCGTTGGTCTAAGCCGAGATGAATGTGCCGAAGATGTACTTCAGCAAGTCACACGCTGGCATGAGCAGAATCCGCAGTAGTCTTACAGTCTTGTTCCGAGGCTCCAGCCTCGGAACACACTGCTTAGGAGGCTCCTGCCTCCACTGGTTTTCCATGGAGGCAGGAGCCTCCGGTACATTGCGTTCCAGGGCTAGAGCCCCGGAACGAGAATTCACAGCCTCATTTCTCAACGCGTTCTCTATAAGATGATGTGATGATTGCAACAATTCTGTTCAAATCATCGACCAACTCCCTGGCGTCATCT
>JBDNFT010001304.1:0-3664 GCA_041689695.1 Planctomycetaceae bacterium
AGGTCTCTCCAAAACAGCTGAAGTATCTTCTCTATGTTCTCCGTCCGGCATGCCGATACCGCACATTCGACCTCCCCAAGCGCCGCGGTGGCTGTCGCACAATTCGAGCCCCACGACGAGAGCTGAAGTACATCCAACGGGTGCTAGCGGACTGCCTTTATCGAGTCTATAAGCCGCGTCATTGTTCACATGGATTTTGTCTTGGGAAAAGCGTTGTTTCAAACGCCGATCTGCATTACCCAGCACGGTATGTTTTTAACGTTGACCTGAAAGATTTCTTTCCCAGCATCAACTTCGGGCGCGTGCGCGGCTTGTTCATGAGTGTCCCGTTTAATCTACCACCAGATGCCGCGACCGTGCTGGCGCAGATCTGTTGCCACGACAACGCCTTACCGCAAGGAGCACCAACATCGCCAGTGCTCTCAAACATGATTTGTTCGAGGATGGATGGTCAACTTACACAACTTGCCAAGCGACACAGATGCAGGTACTCGCGATATGTTGATGATATGACTTTCTCCAAAAAGACTTCCGACTTTCCTCCCGAGGTCGGATTTGCTGGGCCGGATTGTGCGCATGTAGGCCCGGAATTGGCCGCCATTATTGAAGGGAATGGATTTCAAATACATCAAAACAAAGTCTACTTGCAAAGCAACCGCCGCCGGCAGCGTGTCACTGGCTTGATCGTTAATAAATGTGTAAACGTTCCCCGCAGGTTTGTCCGGCAGATTCGCGCCATGATCCACGCTTGGGCGAAATACGGCGAAGAAGCCGCGAACGAACATCATTCCGCTTGCCACTACCGTCGAACCGCACGCAATTGTGCCCCCCCGCAAATTGCAGCGGTGATTCGAGGCAAACTGGAATTCATCAAAATGGTGAAAGGCTTTGAAGATCCAGTATATCGCAACCTTCAGAGGCAGTTTGCTAAGGTGTTCGCGGGTTATATAGAAGTTATGAAAGAGGAAAACTCCCGAATGTTGAAACGAGATGTGTTTATCTCTCACTCAAGTGATGACAAGTTGGCAATCGCGAAGCCCCTCGCAGACGCACTGATTGCCTCCGGGCATTCAGTTTGGTACGACGAATATGAGATCAAACTAGGTGATAGCCTCCTGCAAAAAATCAATGAAGGTTTGGCTCACTCCCGATTCGGCGTTGTAATCCTTTCAAAGAGCTTTTTCAGCAAGAAGTGGCCGCAGAGAGAGCTCGATGGATTGACTTCACTCGAAACAGCCGCTGGAAAGTCTCGAATAATTCCAATTTGGCATGGTTTAGCGTTCGAAGAGGTTGCAAAGTACAGCCCTATACTCGCTGGATTAATGGCAGCCGATACATCAAAAGATAATCTCGACAGAATCGTTTTGAAAATCGCGGAAGTACTTTAACTCAAGTCGGCGACTGGCAGCGCCCATCGAGGCCATCCTTTTTCGGCTAAAAGACAAAGTTCGCAGCCAAGAACGATAGCACAATGCATGGATAGCAGAAGATAGCGGCGCTGGTGAAGCGGCGGGCAATCCAGCGGAAATGAATCCATACGATACGCCTCATACGGATGCCGCAGATCTCAGATGCAATGTCAGCGTGTATGGACCAGTTCTACGCGGAATTTGCAGCTTTTCCCTAATGTAGTGAAGAAAACCTCGGCAAATTGGCGTTTTCGCGAATCGGAATAGTGATAATTCTATTATCTCCGCCGTTATCTCAAAGTAAGATGACGTGTCTGCGTGATTGACAAACTGTGAGGATTTGTCATCTTGTTGGTCCCGCCAGCGTTTGGGGTTAACGGCGTTTTGGGGACCGCTAGTTGGTATTGGTAGCACTTGCCTTGTGCTGCTCAGATTGGGGTTGAAATGTTGGCTGAGACGAATGAACGCACGAATACTTTCCAAGATAGAGCCGTACACATTGATTGGTACGACGCAGAGGAATCAGTGCGCGTTCTCGGAAAGGACCAGAAGCGGTTTGAGATCCAGAAGGATTATGCGATCCGGATTCTCCAAGTTGCCTCAGACAACAAGGAGCGATTCGATAAACAGTTTTCGTTGTTCATGCAGCTCATACAAGAGTGGTTGAACGACAACCAGTCGATTGTCTCCCGCTGCGTGCTGACAATTAGAGACTCGCGAATGCTACTGATCGCAATCGCTGTTGACCCAGAAGTCAACGATGATCTTGAAGATTCAATGAGCCGATTAGATTTGGCGATGTTCCGCGATTCTGCTCTCGACATGATCCGCGTCAACACGCTGGTCTTGCCTGACGTCTCATCTGACTCACTGCAAGCGTTTGTAGACGATCGTGTCCTACTCGTGTTTGGACATAAGTAGGATTTGTCTTGCCGTCTACATCAGACCATATCGCATTAGCAAACCACAATCACATGGTGTTGAAGCTGCTACTAGCCCAGACTAAAGACCAGTACAGTGGACCGTGGATCGCCACTGTAGCGTTCTATAAAGCAGTGCAAATAGCTGAAGCGATTTTTGGAGTGACCAAGACCCATTCACGCTCACATGACGAAAGAATCGACACTATACGTGGTGCAAAGTATGGTGACCTTTTTCTGAATTTTCGCCCGCTGTACGAGGCGTCAATGGTTGCCAGATATCTTATAGACTCTGGACCTGCGAAGATAAACTATCTTGAGGGAAAGCCTCCGCTAAAGCCTCGGGCCTACAGCCAATTCGACGACTATATGCCTCCAGAAAAGGCGAAGAACCTGGTTTACAAGAGACTGAATGTTTTTGAGCAAGAGGCGGCGGCGTTCTTCTCTGAAGACGAACGAAAGTCTCTCGTCAGGGTGCAATCCCTGCAGGCAGCAACATGATATACCGACACGATTTGCTGACGATCGGTAAGCGGCCGGGGAATCCATTCTTGCCAGTGTCGATAGTCTTGGTTCCGGTGTAATTCCGGTCTCTGGACATTTTCTGGCGAGGTGAGTTATGAGCGAACGGGAGCAGGTTTGGCGTGAGCGGATTGAGTGGCAGCAGTGGTCGGGCCTGACGGTGGCCGAGTGCTGTGAAGAGGCAGGCGTTTCGGTTGCCTCCTTCTATCGTTGGAAGAAACTGCTGACGGAGCCGCAAGGTCCTCGGCGACCACGATCGACTCGAAGGTCGGAAGTTCAGGCATCAGGTCCAAAGAAGCGAGCGTCTCAGTTTGTGCCGATCGCCCTGAGAGATTCTTCGGCAAGTCCCGGTCCTCCGCAGAGCATCGCATCACACCATGGCAACAGCATGCGGATCGAAATGCCCAACGGGGTGGTGATTCATGTGGCTGGCGATCTGGATGGTCAGAGGCTGGACGATGTGATCATCGCGGTCGGTCAGATCCGCAGCGTTCATGCCGACATGACAACGCGCGATCTTTCTCAGCATGAGGTGTCGTCATGCTGAGTCTTCCTTCACGCACAAAAATGTTTCTCTGCATGAATCCTGTGGACATGCGGAAAAGTTTTGATGGGCTGTTCGGAATCGTGCGGGAGGAGTTTCAGCAGGATCCGCTCAATGGCCATTTGTTCCTGTTCGTCAACAAGCGTCGTGATCGTATGAAGGCCATTTTCCGGGACGATGATGGATTTGTGATCTGGTACAAGCGACTTGAAGTTGGGACATGGCAGCTTCCCGGATCGGCATCAACAACGCTAGAGCTGGAAGCTCAC
>JBDNFT010001305.1:0-2321 GCA_041689695.1 Planctomycetaceae bacterium
CATGACAACAGCCCGTAGTACACATCCTGTTTTGCTCGCGACGGATCTTGATGGTACGTTGATTCCGTTGGCTGGCGATTCTGAGCACCATCAGGCACTGACACTGCTGACAGATTTACTAAAACGACATGAGATGTCGCTGGCCTTCGTGACAGGTCGCCACTTCGCATCGGTGCAGAACGCCATCAGGGAACATCAGTTGCCACTTCCCGATTGGATTTTATGCGACGTCGGAACCTCGGCCTATGTACGATGTGCCGATGGTAAGTTTCGTCACGTTGATCGATATGCTCAGACACTGCACGAGATCACGGGTGGCGTTGAGCAGCAATCTTTGCTCGATCTGGCAGCTACCATTCCAAATTTGCGGCTGCAGGAACCGGAAACAAAATCAACGTTCAAGATCAGCTTTTACGCATCGCCGGAATGTCTCGATGAAGTCGTCTCGCAGATTGACGAGCAACTGATTGCCCTGAATGCACCCTACCAGATTATCAGCAGCATCGATCCGTTTACGAACGATGGGCTGATCGATCTGCTGCCGACAGGCGTCACCAAGGCGTTTGCTTTGGCATGGCTTTGTCGTGAGTCCGCATTGGCGCAGCAATCTGTGATTTTTGCCGGTGATTCAGGAAACGACCTGGCGGCTTTCAATGCAGGTTACAACACGGTCATCGTTGGGAATGCGGCGACTTCAATTGTGGAACAGGTCCAGGAAGCTCATCGCAGGGCTGGCTGGTCAAATCGCCTGTATCACGCGGCGCAGCAGGCTACCAGCGGGGTGCTGGAGGGCGTTCAGCATTTTCTTTCAAGAATTGCGATGTAACTCGGAATCAGCATCTGTAAGATCCTTTCTGGTCCAAAAATCGACTAGACCGCTCACATCAAACCCGCCCGAATCCATCCGCGCTGTTCTATTATGCTCTCGCCCTTGCGTTTCACATCGTTCCTAATCGTGCTGTCACTGTTGACTTACTTTGCGTTGAGTCCGTCGTTAGCAAGCGCGGGATGTCTATCCTGTAATGAACTGAACGATGAAGCTGCTGACGTTCAGACGTATCAGCAATTCTTAAAGGTGCTGCTCGGCAATCCACGATTCGGCACGGCATGGGACCGTGTTTACGAGTTTCATTCCAATCGCGGCACACTGCAGGTCTTTCATGATGCGTTAGCCGATGTGGCGAAGTTACCGGAACTTAAAGCCGTTGACGGGGCCAAAGACAATGGCGCCAAAACAGATGGTGTGATTCCGCCATTCACGACGCCACCAGATCCCGGCAAGGCAGCGGTGCTCGCAGGCATGCTGGACCTTCAACATGTTCAGGGACCAGCTGCAGTCGCAGCGTTTGAAAAAGCTGTGAAGCTCCGCCCGGAGGACGCGATTGTCAACTGGTATCTGGGCAAAGCGCTCGTTATGAACCGGCAGCTCGATGCGGCTCCAGCGGCGTTTGAAAAAGCGATCGCGTGTCGGCCTGCGAAGACCGATCTGCTGGAAATCTACAAGGAACTGGCTCGCACGCTGCAACGGTCTCAACAGGATGCGAAGGCACTCGCGGCGTGGCAACAACTGGAGAACCTGTTTCCCGGCGATCTGCGAGTCAAAGAACAAATCGCCACTGCGTTGGCTCAGGATGGTCGCTGGCAGGATGCGTTGGTGCGTTATGAAGCGATGGCAAAGGAATCGAAAAATCCCGATCAGCGAGTCCAGACGAATCTGTCTGCCAGCGATTTAATGATTCAGCTTGGCCGACCGCAGGATGCGATCAAGCTGCTGGAAACGCAGTTGGGAATGCTCGATGCTGACAGTTGGCTGTACAAAGAAATCCGACGCCGCATCGAAGCCACGTTTCGGGGTCGTGATGATTTGCCGGGGCTGGTGGCGTACTACGAAAATTGGATCAAACAAAATTCCGAAGACGTCGATGCGATGGCTCGGCTGGGTCGCACATTATCGTTGCAGAATCAAACAGCAGACGCAGCCGCGTGGTACCGCAAGGCGATTGAGCTGGCTCCGACGAACGTTGCACTTCGTGAATCGCTGATCGAACAACTGGTGCGAGACAATCGGCTTTCCGACGCGATTGTTCAGTATGAGCAAATGTCGAAATTTGATACGGGCAATCTGGATCACATCGAAGCGTGGGGCCAGTTGTATTTATCGAACAAAGAATTGCCGGTGGACGAACGCAAAGTAAAAGCGGCTGCCGTTTGGGAACGTTTGCTTTCGAACCGTACTGAAGATTCCGTAACGATCGCGCGACTGGCGGCATTGTTGCGACGAGCCGAATTGCGTGACCGAGCGATCGCGTTGTATCAATCGG
>JBDNFT010001306.1:0-2233 GCA_041689695.1 Planctomycetaceae bacterium
AGCTGTCGATGCCAACAACGATGACAGTTGAGTTGTCTGAACCACCACGGCAGTTTGCCAGATTGATCAGCAATCGCGAAGATTCCGCAGGAGGCAGCGAAGCAACGATCTGACCGATTTCGGAATCGGTGACATGATTGGTAAGTCCGTCTGAGCACAAGACGAAATGGTCACCCGGCAGAACTGAAAACGGACCTTCAACGTCAATCTGAACATGAAGATCCGGGCCGAGACAGCGTGTGATCACATTGCGTGGATGAAACAATTCAACGTTTTTGATCGTGGCACGTCCCAGGCGGATCATCTCCCACTGCAGACTGTGGTCAAATGTCAGTTGTTCGATACGCCCACGTCGCACACGATAGACGCGGCTGTCGCCCACGTGGCCGACGATGGCACCTTCTTCGGCAAGGCTGAGGACGCTGCAGGTTGTCCCCATGCCCTCAAATTCACGATTTTCACGAGCCCGATCATTGATGGCTTTGTTTGCTGACTGAATCGCACGCTGCACGCGATTCCTGACTGTCGGCGCGTCACACTTGTAGTAAGAATGGGGCAAGGTTTCGACAGTGATCCGGCTTGCCAGATCGCCAACCGCATGGCCACCCATTCCATCAGCCACAACAAACAGGTGTCCGATGCGATGCCATTCGTCGAAATCCGGGCAGAGCCTGATTGCGAGAGAATCCTGATTTGCCG
Organism: Planctomycetaceae bacterium; assembly: GCA_041689695.1. GTDB lineage: Bacteria > Planctomycetota > Planctomycetia > Planctomycetales > Planctomycetaceae > SXXK01. The sequence continues at coordinate 700 of JBDNFT010001306.1, forward strand.
AACGGCGCATTCCCACATCGGTACGCGAAGCATACTGCACGATGGGGAGAGACGTCATGGTGAGATCGCTTAAAGTCACGGGTTGCGGAATGCTGTGCTGAATCACGGGATGCAAATCCACATGACTCATCGCACAGTGTACAACCGATGGCAATCGAGACCAGCGACCGGGGCAAAAACCACAAAATCCCGCGAAAAAGAATGACTCTGCGACGCCAGCGACAAGAATTTCTAATTGTCGTTGATGCCCGACATCGTGGGGCGACTTTCCGGGAGTGCGATTCGGTTCTGAACCTCAACTTCGTAGTCGGCCAATACTGTCATGCGAACCATTTCCGCTGTGCTGCCGACTCCCAGCTTACGAGCGGCATTGGCTCGATGCTTTTCAATCGTCTTCACGCTGATTTCAAGTTCCCGAGCGATCGACTTATTGGCGAGTCCATGTGTAACCAACTGCACCACCTGCAATTCACGGCGAGACAATCGGCGAATCTGCTGACGTGCCCCGTCGCGACGAGACTGCCAGTGTTGGAACGCGGACGCGTCAGTGTTCGTTGCTGCTTCCGTCGAGTTCAGTTGAAGTTCGTGACCATAAGGGTTTGGTACTGGCTGAATCATGACTCGTCGCTTCCTTGTACGCGCCTGCCCGAAATAACATCCCTGAAAGTACGTCAGGCTTTCCAACCTGACATGAAATCAAACATGCCAGCCTGGAAAGGCTGCCGTACTCTATTTCGGGACTGTTCCCAAGTATTTTCTTCGGGAAGATTCAGCGACAAAATTCATGCAGAGGACAACGATTCAGGCTGAGCCACAAAAATGCGGGCTCATCCTCCGGGGGTTTCCAGGTAGCCTGATGTCTTCACTGCACGGAAACAGTCCCGCATGCACGTTCGCTGATTCCGTGCCGCGCTTGAGGATGCAGCAACGCGATTGCGTGAGATCACGTGCGCATGAGCGCACGGGGGAAGTGAAAAGCGTGACGCTAAGGAAAAACGCTCAGTATGATTTTGCGTCCTGTGCATCCGATGCGTCGTGTGCATCGTCGCTTTGCTGTGTTTCAGCAGATGCATTGTGTGCGGCAATAGATGAGTATGTCCACCAGCCTGCGATTCCCATCGCCACCACCGTGTATAGAAACAGTGCGGACAGCATCTTCCCGATCGCTCCGCCTGCCGTTACGTCATCGGCACCGAATTGTTCAATTTCGACCGCTGAAAACAGTTCAGTTTGATCTTCAGGCGCGGCTGTCGTGGCGGTGTCGGACATGGAACTGGATCTCGCTGTGCAAGTTCAGGAACGAAAGGTTTAGAACGAAGAGTCTGGTATTAGCATATCTCACCGCAGGATTCTTGCGAATCCATTGCTCAATCGCCAACAGAGTTTTTCGGAATTGGGGCATTCTACCTCGACTACAGCTCAGTCCCACCCGGCCACCCCATCTATCATTGCAAATATGACAGAGCACTACGACAGCCCAAGCAACTCGCCCAGAATATTGCTGGCCGGATGTGGATGGCCTTTATACTGACGA
>JBDNFT010001307.1:0-5905 GCA_041689695.1 Planctomycetaceae bacterium
ATGAGCTTCACAGAAACTCATCAGTTGCTGGCGACGAACTGGTTGCTCTGCGCATGCGTCGGGGTGAGCGAAGCGATGACCGTCTCAGCGCAACTGCAGGGCACCTGCGACGTCATAGGTCAGCATCCGGATCGCGTTGAACCTCGGGAAAACAAACGGCGTCCCAAGGTTCTCAAACTGCTGACGGTGGCCAGGCGGATGTTTCATGCGGCGCTGGCTGCGATCACAAAAACCCCGTAAATTCCCGTGGACAACGCCATTCGAACCAGACCCTTTTTTGCTTTCCAAGCAGCAAACACGTCAGAGTGTCACACGGCAATGCGCTCACGAAGAGCCGCAAAAAACAGATGTTGCAACCCAATGAGCCCGCGGGATTGCATCATCTGCTTCATACTGCGACGACATCTCGCAGTTGAGCGGAGAGTTTTGCCGCCAGCAACTGATTCAGACTGACACCTTCCGCTTCGGCCTCATGCACCAGGGCGGCATGCAGTGAACGCGGAATTCGCAGCAGGATTTTGCCACTATAATCTTCGGCGGGCGAATCTTTCCCGGATCGACCTGGCAGCGACTGAATCAATTCACGGATCGCCGCATGTTCTGGTGACTTGCTGAACGCAACTCGCGCCGTCGGTGTGCTGAACAACTGCGAAAACGATCCGCCTACGCCGTACACCGTGTTGTGCAAATCTTCCCAGTGCTCGCAGCGAGTCGCCGCTTCTTTTGCAATCTGCAGTAACTGAGCCGCAGGGCCGTTTTGTGACCGTTTCTTCGTGGCCATCGTTGTACCTGTCGTGATCGTATGTGGCGACACCGCGATCAATTGTGGTGATGAGAGAGCGATCGTATGTGGTGTGAGATCGATCGCGAAAATGAGGCTGAATTCAGCCCTAAGAGTTGTCTACAATTTTCAAAATCTGCGGTCCGTCGTATCCCGAAACTTCTATGAACATGGCTTCCTGCTTCAGTTCCTTGCCAATTTGAGTGACAATGTTCATCAGATCGTTCAACAAACTGCGCTCTGCGACAGCGTAAAACCGCTTACAGTTGTCCTCAAACCGGTGTCCACCATCTCCATACCAAATACCCTTTACGGCAGTTTCGTCCAGTGAACTTCCGCCACAGAGAATTGCCAGTTGATCAGCGACACCCTGAAGATAGCTCGCGGAAACCGGCGTCCCGTCATTCAGGGTTGTCGGAACAAGAAACTCAAACTTCATCATTTCATACTCTCATTCCAGGCGACCCCCGACATTGATGATATCGCCAACGATATCACTTCGCTAGAGCAGATCTGCGAGAAATGCCCCGAGAAACACAAAACAGCTGCCATGCACTTGAAAAACAAAACGGCAAACATTTTATCACGCAGTCAAATTTGTACTTCCATGTCTCCAGACACGTCCATCGCCGTCACCTACGGCACTTCACCCACCTGTTGCAGAATCCGTTTCACCAACTCCTCAGCGAGGAAGAAATTCAGTTCACTTGTTAGCTGCCGAAGTGCTTAATCGTCTCAAGGTCTCCCTGTAGATCTTCTTCCGTGTACCAATAGATCGGGAGCCCGCGTTGCACCAGTGCGGCTTCCATTCCCAGACGATCCAATCCGGCCCAATTGGCCGCCTGGTGCAGAGTGAGTCGATTTGCGTCAAAGAAACGGCAAGCCAATTCCACTCGAGCGTCGTCTTCGGTCAGGCCCACTTGTTGCAGTTGTTCGTCAGAAATCATCAACGGCATTCTTATCTCCAGGTGCTGTGGCAACAGCGTTTCTTTCAATTCTCACACCGAACTCAAAGAGAACGGATTCAGGGAGCAAACTGTTGAGATTGCATTCTAGTCATGGAATGGCCCTTTCGTCACTGTGTTTCTTGGGGGCCGAGAATCCGATCACAAGGTGGAGGTTCGGGCAGCGTTACTATTCGGCTGGGTGCGGGGCAACGCCGTTAAGCATTGCTATGCGGGAAATCACATCTCGTTTAACCCGTGGCCGAAAGGCCAGGCCGTTGCTGGTTGCACACAACCTGGCCTTTCGGCCACGGGTTAAACGATTCAAAATCCTTAACGGCGTTGGGTGCGGGGCTGCATGGCCGCGATCAAAGGAAGCCCGCAGCCTTGTGTGCGAATGCAACTTGAGTATGCTGCCGGCATGAGCAAATACATTCTACTTTCAGTTCTCGTTACTTTCTGTCTTATCACACCGGCTGCTGCTCAGACTGCGGACGAAAAATTGGAGGCGTTCTTTAAGTCGTATCTGGAAGAATCATTCCAACTGCGACCGTTCGAAGCCACGATGCTGGGTGATCATCGGTTCGATCATTTGCTGGATGACATCAGTCCTGAAGCACGGCAGACATGGCTCGATCAGTATCGCCGTCGGCTGAAGCAACTGCCTGAGGAAGTGTCTTACAATGATCTGTCTCGCAACGAACAGATTGACTTTGAAATCCTCCGCGACGACTTGACTCGAAATATCTGGCTGGCGGAAAACACGAAACCGTTCGAGGAAGATGCCCGCACTTATGGCAGCTATATCACGGATAGTGTGTATTCGCTTCTGACGCAATCCACTCTGCCAAAAGAAACAAACGTCAAAAACGCGATCGCGCGCATCACACAGATTCCTCGCATCGTCAAGACGGCTCAGCAGACACTGCGTGAATCACCGCCATCGATTCTGGACACAGCGGTCTCCCAGAATCGTGGAGCGATCGGATTTTTTGAAAAGGGAATCTTTGAACTCGCCAGCGGTACGCCCCAACAGGAAGAACTTCGCAAAGCGACAACGGTAGCCGTTGCAGCGCTGAATGAACATCAGATCTTTCTGGAAGACAGCCGTCGTTTTCGTGCGAACGGCGAATGGCGTCTCGGCCGCGCACTGTTTGCGGAAAAACTGGATCTGGTTCTGAACGCCGGATTGTCGGCCGATCAGGTGCTCTCCGATGCAGAGGCGGAATTCGTCCGCGTTCAGACTGAGATGTATGTCGTGTCGCGACAACTGTGGAGCCACTACTATCCCGCCAAAGCATTACCGCCGGATGACGCCCCCGGACGCAGAGAAACAATCGCTCAGGTCACTCGTGCGGTCAGTCAGGAACATGGCAAACCGGAAGATCTGGTGACCGACGCGCGGGCATCGGTCGGGAAAATCAAAGAGTTCATCCACGAACACGACATTCTGCGGCTGCCGGAACCAGATCGCTGTCAGATCATCGAAATGCCCGAATTCCGCCGAGGCAATTCATTGGCGTATCTGGATTCTGCATTGCCGCTCGATCCGATGGGAATCAGCACATACGCTGTCAGTCCGCCGCCATCAGACTGGGGCGAAGATCGCGTTCGCAGTTTTTTGGAAGAGTACAATCAGCACATGCTGCAGGTGCTGACGATTCACGAAGCGTACCCTGGCCACTACGTGCAGTTGGAATATTCAAACCGCTGTCCGTCGTTGATTCGGCGTGTACTGCAGTCAGGCGTTTTCATCGAAGGCTGGGCTGTGTATACCGAACAGATGATGCTCGATCAGGGCTACGGTGACGGCAATCTTGCACTGCGATTGAATCAGTTGAAGTTCTATCTGCGAGCCGTCGCTAACACGATTCTCGACCATAAAATGCATTGCACGACGATGACTGACGACGAAGCCTATTCGTTCCTCACCGACGGAGCCTATCAATCCGAAGGCGAAGCCAGATTGAAGATCATTCGCGCGAAGCAAAGCTCAACACAATTGAGCACATATTTTGTCGGCCGCATGGCTCACTATCGCCTGCGTCAACAGATTCAGCGGGAAACTGGCGATGAGTTCGAACTGGGCCGTTTCCACGAAGCTGTGCTTGACCACGGTTCGGTATCCATGAAGTATCTTCCTGAATTGGTTCGCGAACGGCTGAAGATGCCTCGATAAGGCTTGTGACGCAATTTGATCATGATCGTGGTCGCCCCCTCATCCGGCCACCTTCTCCCCCGATCTCGCAGGCTGTCGCTTTAATCGTAACCCGACGCGTCAGCGAGGGATTTGAGATGAAGAATGCATTCCATTCCGTCCCTCACTGACGTTTCGGGTTGCGAAAACACATTAAATCGACAGCCTGCTCGGGGGAGAAGGGACTCCCGATGGCTGGACCTATCGAAATCGGCGACTACTCTCCTGCCATGTGTCACTGCATGCGCAGACGTGATTTCTGCTCAACATTCGCTACGATCCGTGACGTCTGAGATTAATACCCGTCGGGTACTGACCGATCAGACATCGTTGATACCTTTGATTTGAATCAGGTGCAAAAAGTCGTGAAGACGAACGGCTGGTGTGGTCCTGGTTGGATTGATGCTCGCAAGGACAAAAATTTCGATGGCAGATGAAGTTAAAAACGTGGCGTTTCCTCAGCTTCCAGATGGAGCCGGGAAAATCGATGAGAGTGCCGCGAAGACCTTTACAACAACAGAATCGGGTCTGAACTACCGAATTCTGCGTGCAGGAGACGGTGCCAAGCCAACCGCAAGGCAGAGCGTAGAAGTTCACTATCATGGCTGGCTTGATAACAAGAACGTGTTCGATAGTTCTTACAAGCGTGGTGAGTCGATCTCATTTCCGCTCAACCGCGTTATCGCAGGCTGGACAGAAGGCATGCAGCTCGTCGGAAAGGGCGGGATGATTGAACTCGAAATTCCACCGAAACTCGGCTACGGTGCGCAAGGAGCTGGTGCCGCAGTTCCACCTAATGCCACGTTGCATTTTCTGGTCGAATTGATCGACATCAAATAGTTGGACGGTGTCACTTTGGGGGAAACCTCGCATTTTTATAACCCGAAGCGTGAGTTTGGAAGATGCGCTATTCGAAATCCCAGGCGGTGAATTGGTCGAAAATAAAGGCCATCATCACAACCCGAAGCGTGAGCGAGGGATTCCTGGCCACGCAGTCGAACTGCCGAAACTCAATCCCTCACTTACGTTTCGGGTTGTGGTAAATCGAAAACGCGCAACTTCAAAAATCGTGAGCCAGGGATTGCACTTAGCTCATTTCAATCATACGCATGCCTGACCGAAGCGAACACACCCATGAATCGATTATGTTGCCTAACAGTCGCGTCACATTTCGGTACAGGAAACTTCTGATGTTTTATAGGCCAATCTTGTTTGCTGCTGTTGTTTTGTTCGCTGGGCAAAGTGTGCATGCGGCTCAGGAACCGGGTTCCACCGATGGCATATGGCATCCGGCGACCGCTGTGCTTGGCGGGCAGGAGTTTCCGAAGACTGTGCTTGACAGCATCGTGCTGAAACTCACTGGCGAACAGTATGCCGTCACTGTGAATGGAACGCCGGACAAAGGAACCTGCGTCGTGGATCGTTCGACCCTGCCGCATCGCATGACGATCACGGGGAAAGCCGGTCCAAATCAGGGCAAAACGTTACTGGCAATCTTCGAACTCACGGACAATGCAATCCTGCGAGTTTGCTATGACCTGGATGGGAAAGAGTTTCCAAAAGAATTCAAAGCTCCAAACGGAACGACACATTACTTTGTTGAGTACCGCAAAGAACTTCCCACCGGTGCCGAACTCACAGGCCGTGTGCTGAGCGTCCCCGATAGCGACGTGATTGAACTTCAGACGGACGACAAGAAGACGTTTCGAGTTCGCCTGAACGGAATCGACGCTCCTGAGCTGGAGCAGTCGTTCGGGACAAAGTCTAAGGAACAACTAGCGAGCCTGGTTGGTGACAAGACCGTGCGAGTCGTCACGCAGGGAGAAGACCGCACCGGCCAGATCATCGGCGACGTCTACTTCAAAGGCGACAAGTCAGCGGACAGCGACGACGTTCATCTGAACGTATACATGGTTGCGAATGGCTTCGCCTGGCATTTCGTCCGCGTCGCCCCTGACAATAAAACTCTGGCCGAAAGTGAAA